>DAORAG010000041.1:0-12816 GCA_035344095.1 Cyclobacteriaceae bacterium
GGTTGCCAGGCGTAGGATTAGAAGGTTGGGGTTGTACCACCGGTTGTGGGTTAGATGGCGTTGGGGTCGCGGGCTGCGGTTGTGTTACTTGCGGATTAGCAGGCGTTGGGGTTGAGGGTTGGGGTTGCGTAGCCGGCTGTGGATCGGGTGTTGGGTTAGAAGGCTGTGGTTTATTAACCGGCAGTGGCGTAGTAGAAGGATTACCGATCGGTCTGAGTTTCACATTTTCATTGGAGAGAACAGAGGCCTGATTCGTTGGCATAGCCTCTTTGCTAAGGCTATCTCGCTCCATTGGAATTTGTGTTTCTTTCAAATAAATCTGCCCGATAGAAAACTCATCAAAACCAAGTCGCACGATATGATCTGGTTTAATATTTCGTGCTTTAGATTCGTTGGGTGTCAGGAATGCCACGTACTCATTTACGTTTGCCGCCCGCAGTTGCTGAGCCAACTGGTTATCAAAGTACTCCGCATTCACATCATAAGTCCTAGCAACGGCTGGTATTGGCTCAACCAAAACCTTTACGGTTGCGGCCCAAAGAGCATCTTGTATTTTTTGATTTACATCTTTGTATCCATTGACGTATTCGTTCACCTGTTTAAAGAGAACGTGGGCTTCCTTTGCTTTATCACGTGTCCCCATACCGAGGGCGATAACTCCAGCACCGTAGCTCTCCTCTGCTGCATTTTGCCTTGCCTCTTCCAGTTTCGCAGCATAATTTTTGGGATTTGGAATAACTTTCAGGGCTCCTGGAGAAGTTTGTATCTCGGTGTACATCGTCTGCAGGTAAGTATAGGATTGGTATATACTCCGCCACTTAAAGGCACCTCCTGCTCCCGCTATTTGATTTTCATAGAATGTGATACCCAGCGGGTACGCCTGCCTAAGTGCCTCAACTGATTTTTTGTGATTATCATTTCGCCTGAGGCGGTTTGCAGAAGTGATTACTGCCTGATAGTAGTCGCCTTGTCGGTAAGCTCCTTTTCCTGATGAACAGCTCTCAAGAAGAACAAAAGCAAATATGGCTGAAAGTGCACCAGTATATAGTAGAATTCGTCTCATGAGATAATATTTTTATGCGATTGAATTTAATTAATAAAGCCTAAAGCTTGCAGATTCCTAACCACTTATTGTGCCAAAAAGCCTGCTCTGACCGCCTTGAAAATGAAAAAAGCCCGACCAATGGCCGGGCTTTCCCTTTTTGAGCATCAAATTATTTACGCGCACCAAGCAACACCAGGTCATTTACATTGATCTCGGTGATGTATTTGGTCTCTCCTTTCGATGATTCATAGCTCCTGTGCACGAGCTTGCCTTCCACCGCTACCTCTGCACCTTTCTTCAGGTACTTCTCAGCGATACCCGCAAGCTTACCCCAGATCACAACGTTGTGCCACTGCGTGTCTTCAACTTTGTCTCCTTTTTGATTTTTGTAGCTGTCAGTGGTAGCGATTGAGAATGTAGCTTTTTTAGATTTGCCAAACTCTTTCACTTCAGGATCCTTGCCCAAACGACCGATCAACTGCACGCTGTTTCTTAGACTTTTCATAGTGTTAAAATTTAGTTGTTAAAAATTATTTTCTTTTCATCCCGACCTTGGCTGGGAGGCCAGTGTTTCGAACTGACGATGCAAAGGTGTCGGGAGAAAATACTGATAGTCGTTTATTATCCGGTTACTTACGTTTATATTCGTGTGTAAACGTTTGTACACGGATAATCAGCCAAAATGACCCAAAAAGAGCAGAAACTTTGCGTTGAGTGTGGCGGCAAGATCTCCGGCAGAGCAGACAAAAAGTTCTGTTCTGACCAATGCAGGGTGTCCTACAACAACCGAACAAGAGCCGAAAAAACCAATTACGTCAGAAACGTAAATAACATCCTCAGCAAAAACCGCAGGATATTGGAAGAGCTTAATCCATCCGGTAAAACCAAGGTGGCAAGAAACAAACTCAGTCTTAAGGGATTTGATTTCACTTACCATACCGATACCTACCGAACAAAAGAAGGCTCCCATTATCGGTATTGTTATGAGCAGGGATATCTTGAGATTGATCCCAAGACACTATTATTGGTAAAAAAGGAAGTAAAGTAGCTTATGAGCACATGGTCTCTACAAGGTAAAAAGGCATTAGTAACCGGGGGCTCGAAAGGTATTGGGCTTGCCATCGTTGAGGAATTTGTTCACCTGGGAGCAGAGGTCATTATTGTGGCCAGAAATGAGAGAGATCTCTCTGGCGTTGTACAGATGCTCTCTCAACGTGGATTTGTAGTGGATGGAATTGCAGGAGATGTCTCATCTGAAAAATTCAGGACAGAACTCATATCGTCCCTATCAACAAAATGGAGCAGACTGGATATCCTGGTCAATAATGTCGGCACGAACATTCGCAAAAAATTTGTCGAATACGAGGAGCAAGAATATCGTAGGCTATTCGAAACCAACTTATTCAGCTTGACTGAAATTTGTAGACTTGCTCACCCTCTACTCAAAAAATCAAACAACGGAAGCGTAGTTAACATTGCGTCAGTGGCAGGATCAATTGACGTGCAAAGCGGGCCACCTTATGGCATGACCAAGGCAGCAATTATTCAACTAACAAAACACCTTGCTGTAGAGTGGGCACCTGACAAGATTCGAGTCAACTCAGTATCACCTTGGTATATTGAGACTCCATTAACACAACCTGTACTCTCACAACCCGATAGGTTAAAGAAAATAATTGATCATACCCCCTTGCTTAGGGTCGGGCAGCCCGAAGAAGTTGCCAGTGCCGTGGCCTACCTCTCCATGGATAAGGCAAGCTACATCACTGGCCAAAACCTAAATGTAGATGGAGGTTTTTTAGCAAAGGGATTATAAAATCATTTCCTATGAGCAAACACATCATTGCATTATTGATAGTTGCGTCCACGCTGGCATCCGCTCAAAATCAAGGTCAGGTAATTGAGGGAATGTCGACAGAACGGCTGGCAAGAATTGATACACGTATCCAACAAGCCATAAAAGACAATTGGTTTCCTGGAGCTGTTGTCCTGATCATTCGAAACAACAAACCGGTCTATTTCAAATCATTCGGGAAGAGTGATCTGGAAGCTTCAACTGATATGAAGCGAGATAATATTTTCAGGATTGCCTCACAGACGAAAGCTATTACAAGCCTCGCTGTGATGATGATGTACGAGGAAGGGAAGTTCCAGTTGGACGATCCCGTCTCAAAGTTCATTCCGGAATTCAGGAATCCTCAAGTCCTTTCCGAGTTTAATGCCAACGACACGACTTACAAGACTACACCTGCGGAAAAGGAAATCACCATACGTCACTTGCTCACTCATACATCGGGCATTAGTTATGCAGCCATTGGAAGCAGCGAGTTTAATGCCATTTATGCCAAAGCATCTGTTCCCTCGGGGATAGGGAATGCGTTCGCAAACCTGGGTGATAAAATGAAAATACTCGGAAAGCTTCCTATCAAACATACTCCTGGAGAATCCTTCACCTATGGGCTTAATGTAGATGTGCTGGGATACCTGGTTGAGATTTGGAGCGGTCTGACACTCTCAGATTTTTTTGAAACCCAAATTTTCAAACCACTCGGAATGAAGGATACTTATTTCTACCTGCCTGATAACAAACACCAACGGCTTGTGCCCGTCTACGAGGAGGTCAACGGCAAACTAGCAAAAGTAACCCATCAGATTTACGATAATGTTGATCCGTGGTATCCGAGATTAAAAGGTCAATATTATAGCGGTGGGGCTGGCCTTTCATCCACCGCAGAAGACTATTCTAAATTCTTACAGTTGTTTCTCAACAAAGGAGAATACAATGGTAAAAGATTGCTTAGCAGAAAAACAGTTGAATTGATGTTAACCAACCAAACAGGCGACATGGCCACTCAGTTCGGGCTTGGTTTTGAATTAGAGACAGCATTGAATGACTACCAGGACCCAACTTCTATTGGAAGTTTCTCATGGGGTGGAGCATTTAATACAACCTATTGGGCTGATCCTAAGGAAAATTTAGTTGCATTGTTGTACACTCAAATCTATCAATCACACCATCGCGAAATCGGTAGTTTATTCAAGGCACTCACTTACCAGGCAATTGTAGACTAGACCCACCTGCAATTCCTTTATCCCATAGTCCGTGTTGTTGAATCAGTGTTGCAATAGCCTCCCACAAAGTGTGAAGCGTGGTTGCAACAACAGCATTTTCTTTCCCATTCCTTTTGATAAGTGTCTGTTCGATTGCTCATTTGAGTCATGAACAGCGAAGTAACACTACAGCCAATTGAAAAGAAATATTACAACATTGCCTATTGGCTCGGCATCTTCACGATCATCTACAATCTGATAGAAGGTATTATTGCCACCTTCCTTGGGTTTGAAGACGAAACGCTCGCCCTGTTTGGCTTCGGGCTTGACAGCTTCATCGAAATGATATCTGGAATGGGTATCGTTTATATGATCACGCGGATACAAAAATATCCACATAGCGAGAAAAGTGAATTTGAGAAAACGGCCTTAAGGATAACGGGATATAGTTTTTACGCCTTAGTAGCTGGGCTTACTATTTCGAGCATCATCAATCTGATCAATGGCCATAAGCCAGAAACAACTTTTTGGGGCGTTGTCATTTCCTGTATTTCAATAGTCGTTATGCTCTTTTTGATTTATGGAAAAGTAAAGGTGGGCAACGAGCTCAATTCACCGGCAATACTCGCAGACGCAAGTTGTACAAAGATTTGCGTCTACATGTCTTGTATATTACTCGCCTCAAGTGGCATCTATGAGCTAACAGGTTTTGTTTATGCCGACTCAATCGGCACCTTAGGTCTTGCCTGGTTTTCTTTTCAGGAAGGTAAGGAATGCTTTGAAAAAGTGAATAATGAAGGCCATCATTGCCACCATTAGACAATTTAGATATCCGAGCGCTTTAGCTTAAGGTATGCGAGGTAATTGAACACAACCGTCCAAAACAATACTACGACAACCGAAGCCAGGCTCACATAGTCCTGAATCTCGCGAAACACATAACGTTGAAAAGGCATGGGCACAAGATTGCTGATCGACTCCAATGGAAAGTAAGGAATAAGCCACGGCACATAGTCATCAACATTGGCGCGTATAATCGCTTCTATCATAGGTGCAAGCACCAGGATTACAATGGTTAATCCAGAACGCTGAATTGAAACACCAAGCAACAACGCGAAGGATAAAAAGGCAAACACCTCCAGAAAATAAGCCGGGAAGAACTCAAGATCCATTACCAGGTCTGTCATGGAAATCGAAGGGCTATAAATGAGGCCGGTTACCAGTGCTATCACATATACCATTATCATACTCATGGCGCTGAGCAAAGCATTGGTAAGCACCTTCGATAACATGAACTGCTGACGACTTAGTCCATCGATAATATTTTGCCTTACTGTGCGATAAGTAAACTCATTGGTTATACTGATAACCACCATAAATCCAAGTATGCCTTTAAAAAAACCGCTGATGAATGTGAGGTTTTGCCACACATCGGGGAAGTGATACAAGGGAATGCGTGATATATTGATATCAGCACCAAACTCAGCTCCCATTCTCACCAGCCATTTCAAGAACTCCATTCCACTGGCCGTAGTCATCCCCAGCGTAAAAAAATACAAACCGCACACCACCCAGAATGTCCGGTAGTTGGCAAGTTTCTTAAGGTCGATCTTTAGTAAGTGTGCTATCATTTTGATTCTGCCAGAATTTCCAGGAATTGCTTTTCTAAACTCTTTCTTTTTGCCACGAGGTGGGAAGCAACAACGCCTTGATCAAACAAGAACTTATTCAGGTCCTGACTTTTCAATCCATCTTTTAAAGTAACCTGATAGCTACCATTTTCCCTTTGCAGCGATGACGTGCCGGAAAAACTCCGGAGCACATCTTCAATTTCAATTTCCGCTTTCACCTCCACCGTTTCGACACCACCGCTCACATCCTCCACAGGTCCGCTATGCACCATATTGCCTTTTTTAAGAACGGCAAAATGAGTACATACTTTTTGAACTTCGTCCAACAGGTGGCTAGCCAATATTATTGTTCGACCATCAGATGCAATTTTTTTTATCAGCTCCCTGATTTCTGCTATCCCCATTGGGTCCAATCCATTGGTAGGTTCATCCAGAATCAACACCTGTGGATCATTCAACAACGCTGAGGCTATAGCGAGTCTTTGCTTCATTCCAAGAGAGTACGTTTTGTACTTGTCATCCTTCCGGTCAGAGAGTTCAACAAGTGCAAGTGCACTTGAAATCTGATCGGGTGTTGCACCCTTAATCAAAGCTGTCAGTTCCAGGTTTTTCTGACCTGTGAGGTATGGATAAAAAATAGGATGTTCGAGCACAGCCCCAATCTTCTTTCTAGTGTCATGGGTTGCCTCCTCACCAAACCATCGATAGGTGCCGGAAGTTGGATTAACCACGCTCATTAACATTCCAAGAGTGGTTGTTTTGCCGCTACCGTTTGGCCCTAACATTCCAAACACCTGACCGGCCTCTACTCTCAGATTGAGGTTATTGACCGCACAAAGCCTCCCAAATTTTTTGGTGAGTCCGTTGATTTCTAAAACTGGTTGCAATGAATATTGATTTTAATTCCTATTGATTCGCCTCAGTCTATCGCGATCGTCATGATCGCTTGAGAAGGCTTTGATCATCTTACCGATTTCAGCGCTGTCATCTATGGTGCTAAACAACTTGGTCACCTTATTAAGCTCTACTTTTCCTAATATATCCAACACGTACAAATTCGTGGAGTCATTCGCAAGAACCACCATTCCCTTTGTGGAG
Organism: Cyclobacteriaceae bacterium; assembly: GCA_035344095.1. GTDB lineage: Bacteria > Bacteroidota > Bacteroidia > Cytophagales > Cyclobacteriaceae > ELB16-189. Next base: position 6,826 of record DAORAG010000041.1, read on the forward strand.
CCATTTTTCTCCTTTAGAAGTACGTCAAAATTTTTCCCTTGGAAACGACTTGTCATGATCTCTTCGTAATCCTCTCCATTGTAGTCTTTCACCAGTTTTTTGTAGTCAGCTGACTGGAATTCATCGGATTTGTCAATCACGAGAAATTTCATTTTCTCAATATCCTTGATCAACTCATCGAATTCCTTGTTCTCAGTTTGATTCAGCATTCGCAGCGTATTCTTATAGAAATAAAGCGAGAGGGCATCATCAAAGCGATCGTGCAGTGCGGTTGTCGTCTCCGTTTGAGTCCATCCCTTTGTTGGACAAATCAGAACCAACCCCCAGATAAGTATTACAACAGTTTTCATCATACAAGCATCCAATAAATAAAACAATCCCAACGAATCAGGATTGCTTTATTGATAAACATTAAGTTAGTTTTTACCTTTTTTACGATCGTTGAGATGCTCAAGGTTCTTTAAGCCATCCACTTCCATTTTACTGCCAATCTTAGAAATTTGTTTCAAATCGATCTCACCGAAGATTGTCAACATCATAAACTCGTTGCTTCCACCGGCAATCATCACCAACTCGTCAATTTTGCCACTCTTTTCGCTGATAAAGAATCTCATGTCTTTATCCTTGTCTCTTACGTACATCAGCTCTTCGTACTGACTCTTCGGAAGCATTGTGTTTGCTTCTGTATACAGTTCCCTGGCATTGCGAGCTTCATCTTTAGCCAGAATCTTCAAACCCTTCAGTTTACTGATGGCATCAAGAACTTCCTGATCTTCTTTATCTTCCAATTCCATATTGGTGAAGAGCCCGAACATTTTACTGGAAACAGTGACCTGGCTGAAAGTCTCATCATTCTGATACTTACTGAAAAACTTAGACACTGCCTCACCTTGAGCATAAGCCCCAAGCCCGATCAACATCATCGCAGCTACTATTATTCCCTTTTTCATACTCTTTGTTTGTTTTCGTTTTTTAAATTTTTTCTTCTTCCGAATCCTTTTGACCAGGACCGTTTTGTATTGCCTCTTCGGCTTCATTAAAGATTCTGATCTTGCCGGCCTCGTGTTTGGCTTTTCCAAACCCCTTGGAGATCATCATTAATGCCTTTTTTGTTTCTTTAAATGCCAGCTCTGGGTCACTATAAGTATCAACTACTTCTGTAGGGTACGATTTTCTGACTTCCTGCCTTACAAGAAAAGTAGCTGCTACCAACACCAATACACCTGCCGCAATCTTGGCTGTCGTAAACATGAGTTTCCTCACTTTACCATCGTTCTTCGGTTGCATTTCTGTTTTTAACTTCTTAACCACACCGTCCTCGTTCATTGCAAGTTTTTTTTGGTGATCAAAATACTTAAACAAAGAAGCCGCATCTTTCCATTCATCTGAAACCTCGTGAGTCGCGAAATAAGATTTCAATTCCATTTCCTCCTCCAGCGAGGTTTCGCACTTCCAATACTTCTCTACCAGTTGTTCTATTCTAGAGTCCATAAGCATTGATCTTTACCAGTTTTTCTCTCACCGAATTTCGCGCTCTGAACAAACTAATCTTCACCTGGCTCATGTCCAGTTCCAGTATCTCACAAATCTCGTTGTAGCTATAGCCCTCGACATCTCTGAGATGCATCACCTGACGTTGTTTCTCAGGTAAAGAAGCCATCAACTTGCTAACTTGTTGCATACTTTCTGTCAGTTCTGTTTTTTCGTGAGGAGACAAACCATCCTGTCTTACCTCCATTCCCACTACTAGCGAATCTGTCGCTTTGCGTTGCTGGGCCCGCAGCCGGTCCAGCGAAAGATTCTTCGTCAATCTCATACACCATGCCTCCCAATTATTGATCTGGTGCATGGATTCACGACCATTCCAAACCTTTATTAAAACCTCCTGAACGACATCTTGTGCTTCATCCTCATTTCCTAAAAGCCTTAAGGCAAACCTAAAAAGCTTGTTTTTCGAGGGTAAAACCTTGGTTTCAAAAGCCTGGATATCCATCGTTCAAAAGCTAGACGATCTGATATGAGAAAAGTTACTCCTGAATTTAACTATTTTGTTGGTTGCCCTGTTTGGGTAACTTATAGGTCTATGGAGGAAAGGGACAAAATTATAGTATACGCATCGTTTGACACCACCGTGCAGGCTAATTTGGCCAAAACCAAATTAGATGCCTATGGTATACCCTGCTTTCTTTCTGACGAAAACTTCGTAAGTCTTTATCCTATCAGGAATGAATTATTTCCAGGAGTGCGACTGCATATTTTTGAAAAAGATAAACCGCGGGTTACAGAAATTCTCACCTCTGAGGGCTAGGTTTTCAGCACTGTAAATTCGACTCTTCTGTTATTCGCACGACCTTCGTCCGTGTCATTCGTATCAATCGGTTTTGACTCACCGTAGCCATGAGCTGATAACCGGTAACTATCAATTCCCTTACTGATGAGATAATCAACCACGGACTGCGATCTTCCTTGCGACAGATTCAAATTATAGTCATCTGAACCCTTGCTATCTGTATGCCCTGAAATTTCAATTTCAACTGAGGGATTTTGATTGAGAAAGTCTACGACTTTGTCAAGTTCAACAAATGACTCCGACTTCAATGTGGTCTTGTCAAAATCAAAATAAATATTTTTGAGCCTTACGGTAATACCCACTTCAATTTTATTAAGGTAAAGATCTTTGATTACAGGCGTCACCTCTTCGCTTTCCACATAAATACTATCAGTCGCATTCAAATATCCTTCAGCCGAACCTGTTAACACATACCAACCCACTCCTTTGATTTCTTTTTCGTAAACACCTTTGTTAGCATTGACGGTAAATTGAGAACGATCTTCCTTATAAGTGGCGTTCACCTTTGCTGTAACAGGCTCATTGGTTTTTGAATCGAATACTGTGCCCGATAAAACTAATTTCTTCGGAATAGGTGTAAGGAAAATATCGATCACCAAAGTTGTATCATTCACCAACGGGGGTATCGCATACGCCCGATCGCTGGGAAGATATCCCTCATAAGCAGCAGCGAGCCCTACCGAATTGGTTTCTGGTATTGATGTTTCGTAACTACCATTGGCGCCCGCATTGATGTTGACTGCGTCTGCACCTTTCGGCTTCACCACTACGTGTGCCGGAAGTGATTGCTGCGTTTTACTGTCGTACACAACACCCTGGACTTTGACGGTGATGTTCTTGGGCAGAAGTATAAACAAGTCAAGGTTGCCGCCATCCACGCGGCTATTAGCACGTGAAGTGAAAACGTTTCCCTTTGCGTCCATTGAAAAGTAGGCGTCACCAGCAGCGGTATTTATGGGCGGACCAAGATTCACAGGCTTGGACCAGTTTTGCCATGTGTCGTCAAGTCGAGTGGCTTTGTAAATATCTGATCCCCCTTGTCGCTTTGGATCTGGCCGATCGCTGGCGAAATACAACGTCTTATCATCGGGGCCGATGAATGGCCCAAACATATCCGACCTGTCGGTGATATTTAACTTCACTGGTCTTGACCACGAACCGTCAGATTGAAGATTACTTACATACAAATCACTTCGGATGCTTTTAGGCACCTCCGTGAAATATAAAATCATGTGTTTAGCATCAGAAGAAATTGTTGCTCCATTAAATCTTCCTTTTTCCATTTCCGCGTAATCCTTCACGGTAATCTCTTCCCATCTGCCATCAGGCGACACGATGGAGAATCCTTTGGAGTCATTTCCTCTGCCTCCTCGCACAAACAGCGATCCATTAGGAAGAACATTAAAGACCTGATTTGAACGGTGCTGATTAAACGGAGCGCCAAGATGCTCGGGAGCGGACCATTCACCATTCTCATTTTTCCTTGTCAGCCAGATATCCTGGCTTCCTTCCTTGCCATATTTATTATCTGGATGATTTTGCACAAAAAAGTAAAGCGTATTTCCATCAGGAGAAACTACCGGAGCAGCCTCGTGATAGAAAGTATTTACGTCCTTGCCCAAATTTACCAGCTCATATCGCTGGCTGAATTCCTGAGCATAGATTGATGAGCCAAATAGACATAACAGGCAGAAGAAGAGTATTCTCATCTCGACAGGTTTATTTGCAAGGTAAAGTTAGCAGTTTATAAGTTTTATCACAGGCGTGCCAATTGCGTGCCAATCAATCGTCCCTGCCTAACTTTTCCGGGCTAAGCCCGGACAGGGATCAGAATTCCTCGACCACTCATGATGATACCGACCAGTATTAGCACCAACGCCAGAGAAGTGAACATTAAGACCCTTTTATGCTTAGCACTATCATCAATCGGCTTCTTTGTTGCGCCTCGCGCCAATGTAATCAGCACAACAGCGATAAGCATAATTGTCACATGCTCAACCGTCCAATAGCGAAGTTGGGAATCCTTCATGGTGCCAGCAGTAAACTTCACCCAAGGGCTAACGAAATAAAGGAAAATACCCACGAGAAGCTGAGTATGGGTAGCAATCATCAGCCAAAGTGTAAGTTTTCCATCCCCTTTTTCGAATGTCTTTTTGCTAACAACTCCTACCAATGATTTGGCGATAACTACGATCAATAATAATAGAACAACATATCGTAGTGCCGAGTGGGTATGAAAAAGTCCTGTATACATTTTTAAACGTGTCTTTATTAGAACTTCAAAAATAAGCTTACCAGCTAATAAACCACCCATTTAAACCAGAGTTTCTGTAATCAAAATTGGCAGTAAATCTCCCACAGATTCGGGACTTGTGAGTATATTGGAACGATCGAAAATGAAACGATTCCTACCCATAATTATAGTTCTTTCAGCACTGTCGAACTCGATGGTCATGGCACAACCCGACACCGTGAAAGCAGGGGCCTACGTGATCAGCGTTCACGACATCAATTTTCATGAAAAAGAATACACAGTAAGATTCTGGCTGTGGTTCCTCTATTCCAATCCTGACTTTGACTTTGCAAGGCAGCTCGACATACCAAACGCTAAAACCATCGACCCACCCGAAATTATCTACGACTCTTTAAACGGAAAGGCCTGGGTAATCATGAAGATGAAATGCGTGATGAAACAAAATTGGGATGTGAGAGATTTTCCGTTTGACGAGCAACGATTAAAAGTTCAGATAGAAAACACACTCTTTGACAATAACTCTCTTGTGTTCAAACCAGATAAGTCCGGAAGCAATTTTGATAAGAAGGAGGCGATCGATGGATGGGCGATCACAGATTTTAGTATAACTCAATCTGATAACGACTATGAAACTGGCTTTGGTGATCAGGAGAATGGACTACAATATTTTTCTGCACTGCGAATAGGAATGAGCATTGAGCGTGAAGCCTGGGGCCTCTTCATGAAAATATTCATTGGAATGTATATCGCATTCCTTATCGCTACAATCAGCTTTACCCCAAATCCCTCTGAACTTGAACCACGCTTTGGACTGCCAGTCGGTGGTCTGTTTGCTGCGGTCGGTAATAAATACATCATTGACTCTCTCTTACCCGAATCATCCGACTTTACGCTGGTAGATACATTACACGCACTCACCTACCTGGCCATCTTTGCTACACTTCTTGTCTCTGCAATAGCGCTTCGATATCACGAAAAAGGAAAAGATGATACCAGTATCAGGGTAAACCAAATCGGATCAAGAATTGTGATTGGCACTTATCTGATTGCCAACATCATCTTCGTTATCCTCGCAATCATTTAGCTATACCTTGTTTTTGGTGTCAATCACGATAGTGACGGGACCGTCATTAATCAAATGTACTTTCATGTCAGCCCCGAACTCTCCACTTTGCACGGGTTTACCTAAAGCATTTGTAATTTCTTTGAGAAATGACTCATACAGTGGAATTGCAACCTCCGGTCTGGCAGCCCTAATGTAGGAAGGACGGTTTCCTTTCTTTGTGCTGGCATGTAATGTAAACTGGCTTACCACAATGACATCGCCTCCGATATCTTTTACACACACATTCATAACGCCTTGTTCATCATCAAAAATTCTAAGGTT
>DAORAG010000042.1:0-12799 GCA_035344095.1 Cyclobacteriaceae bacterium
TTTCCATTGAGCCCACAACGTCATGTAATTTAAGGTGCCCGGAGTGCCCAAGTGGTTTGAGATCGTTCACGCGTCCAACGGGGATGTTGAGTACAGATCTTTACAAAAAGGTAATAGATGAGCTAGCTCCGTCTCTTTCGTACTTGATATTTTACTTTCAAGGAGAGCCCTATCTCCATCCCCAGTTGCTGGATATGATTGGCTATGCATCCAAAAAGAATATTTACACCGCCACTTCCACTAATGCACACTTTCTCACGGATGATGCTGCTCGCAAGACAGTGGAGAGTGGACTAGATAGAATAATTATTTCGATAGATGGCACCAGCCAGGATACCTATGAGTCCTATAGAATAGGAGGGAGGCTTTCTAGAGTGATTGAAGGAACAAGTAATATCGTGAAGTGGAAGAAGGCACTCAAATCACGAACGCCTCACACAATTTTTCAATTCCTGGTGGTTAGACAGAATGAATCCCAGATTGAACAGGTTTACAAACTGGCGAAAGAGCTTGGCGTGGATGAAGTGGCCTTGAAGACGGCTCAAATCTATGACTTTAAAAACGGATCAGATCTCATCCCGATCAATGAAAAATATTCACGGTATCGAAAGACAGAAGATGGTAGCTATGCAATCAAGAACCAACTTTTGAATCATTGCTGGAAGATGTGGCATAGCTGTGTGATCACATGGGATGGAAAAGTGGTGCCTTGTTGTTTCGATAAAGATGCCCAGTTTGTACTGGGTGATTTGACACAAAGCTCTTTTAAAGAAGTTTGGGAAAGTAAGGCCTATACTAATTTCCGGGAATCATTATTGCGTTCCAGAAGTGAGATAGATATGTGCAGGAACTGCACGGAGGGCACCAAAGTTTGGGCTTAGTGTTGTCCTGATTTGGAGGCAGCCTTAACGATCGCGTCAACGTCAATCGTGGAGCACTTACCGCAACCATTTTCGCAGCCAGATGATGTAAAGGACTTGTAGGCCATGCGTCCTAAATAAAAAATTGAGCTTGTCAATAGTAAACCTAAAAGTACGATCTGCACCATAAAGCAAAATTAGGTAGTACGGGCTAATATCCCCAGTGCTTTTTTATTATTTCCACCATTTCCGGATGCACAGCCCCGGCAGCACAAATTTCTCCGCCAAACAAGTAGTTATCTTCCCCGCGAAAGTCAGATACAAATCCTCCAGCGCGTTGTACAATTAAACTTCCTGCTGCAACGTCCCAAGGATTCAGGCTGTATTCGAAGAATCCATCCATTCTACCACATGCCACATATGCCAGGTCAGTTGCGGCACTTCCCAGTCGTCTTACACCATGGGTTAGTTCAAGGAAATCTTTTATGATCGATAGGTACTCGTCTTTTTTGTCGTGATGATAATAGGGAAAACCTGTAGCCATAAGGCTGTCGCTGAGCTTGGGTGTTGGTGCTACAGTTATTTCCTTTCCATTGCAGAAGGCGGGGCTGTCAGCAGTTGCATAGAAACACTCGTCCTTACTAACCTCGTGTACCATTCCGAACACTACTTTATCTTGATAAGCCAGGCCTATGCTGATCGCATAGGGCGGAAGTCCATGCATGAAGTTGGTGGTGCCGTCCAGCGGGTCAATAATCCACAAATAGCCATTTGTGCCTTTTGATGAGGTTCCCTCTTCTGCAAGGAATCCTGCACCTGGCATAATTTTTCTTAATGAGGCAACCAGTTGCTTTTCCGATTCCTTATCAACGTATGATACGAGGTTATTGAAGGAGGTCTTTTGTTCAATTCTATCCTTGTCAAATTCCTGTACTTCTTTTCTGATGAACTCGGCCACCGTATTGCTCAGGTCTCTTAATTCGCTCTCCACAGTGGTCAGGTCGGTCATTTTCTCTTTGTTTTTTGTTTCACTAAGGTAAATAATACTATTAACACGGAAATCCACGCAGAGGTTCTGGCAATCCATTCTGCATAGCTTTTGTAACCGGCCTCGCCCGTTTCTGAATCTAAATAAACCGCCAGCATGTCCTGTTTGGTAATTGGTGAGGCCTCAGATGCGTGTGATAGCACGAAAGGCCCTGTAATCATGGCCACAAAGAGAACGAACAATATCCAGTTTGTTTTTTGCTCAGTCAGCAATGCTTTGAAAAGAAGTGCATTAGTACTAAGTATCCACAGGGAGAGACCCAGGTAACCTGTTTGGGCAGTCCATTTACTCCACTCAGACTTTAGAATGAAAAGATCAGCTAAAAAATGTATTGGATAAAATTTAAGCGTAATGTATTCGAGGGCCAGCCAAAAAAATATGATCACGATGATGCTTGACTTTGCTCCAAGATTTTCACGAACGAATGTGTACCCAAGAAACGGAAGCGTAAAAAGAATGCCGGATACTATACTGTTTGTCAGGCTGTCAAGAGAGAATTGATCAATAGCCCAGAAGGAAATCGATAGCCCTAGTAAAATCAATTCCATGGAACTCCATAAACTCTTTTCAGCTCGGTTGTTGACTGCAATCGCGAAGAAGGGGGCAAGTCCAACAAAGGCGAGCAGAGGAAACAATGGCATCAGCCAAGCCAAACTGAAAAGGACAGTTCCTCCTGAGAATAGGTAAAGTGTTGGAATTCTATTCTTTTTTGCCATCGATGACAATAACGATTTCTCCTCTTACTTTTTCATTTTGAAAATGGGCAATTACTTCATTTAGGGGCCCTGTGAATGTTTCCTCATGGACTTTTGTGAGTTCGCGTGAAACAGAGACGGGTCTTTGCGGTCCAAAAAACTCACTCATTTGCTCTAATGTTTTTTCCAGTCGATGAGGTGACTCGTAGAGAACGATAGTCCTTTCCTCTTCAGCTAATTTTTTCAAAAGGGTTTGCTTGCCTTTTTTGTGAGGAAGGAATCCTTCAAAAACAAAACGATCAGTGGGGAAGCCAGACTTAACAAGGGCAGGAACAAAAGCTGTTGGACCGGGGAGACATTCAATTTTTAATCCTTCATTCAGACAAGCCCTCACCAGCAAAAACCCAGGATCTGAAATTCCCGGAGTACCCGCGTCACTCACCAACGCCATCGTTTCTCCATCCTTCATGCGCTTGATGAGTCCTGCTACTTTTTGATGTTCGTTAAAAATATGAAAACTGCTCAGTGGCTTGTCGATGTTGTAGTGCTTCGTGAGAATACCACTTTTCCTCGTGTCCTCTGCCAGAATAAGGTCAACAGACTTAAGTATGTGCAGGGCACGAAGTGTAATGTCATCCAAATTACCAATGGGAGTTGGCACTACGAAAAGTGAAGTAGGTTCCGATGAGTTCACTGGATCAGCTTGTCGATTGCATCGGCCAACTTGCGGTCTTTCTCCGTGACGATGTCTCCGGCATCGTGGGTAGAGAGTTCAATTGCTACCTTGTTATAGACGTTTGACCAACTGGGGTGATGGTTCATCTTCTCAGCCAACATGGCCACCCTGGTCATGAAGCCAAACGCTTCAACAAAGTCTTTAAATTGAAAATTTCTTTTTAACGAGTTATTTTCTTCAATCCACATGGCGTCCTGTTTTTTTGATTTCACTATAAAGTTAGGCAAAAAGGACGGGTGAAGTTTTAAAGGGCTATGATGCCATCAACGGCTGAGGCTTCCAGATAAACCTCAATCACCGACTCAGTGGATGGCATCATCATTTCGATAGTAAAACTCGTGTAGTTTCCGTTTTTTGATGACCGTTCCTTTGGTGTGTGCATAGGAAACATTTTGCGCATTTCACTTTCCTTGCCTTTCGGAACGATAAATTTAAAGGTATACAATGCAGGCCAAGCGTAGTGATTGTCCAACTTCTCCCTGAATGAAATGATCCAGTTTTCGTCCATAACTAAAAAAGAAAAGACTCCATCTGCTCAGCAAATGGAGTCTTTATGAAATTATTCCAATTAATAAAAGAGGTAACGCTTATCTTCGATGTTAGCACCCTTTTTCAGGGCCTCAGCGATATCAAGTCCTGACTTATTGTTAATTGCCTGTAACTTTTGGTTCTTAAAAATAGAGTAGTCGCCTACTTCAGGGGCCACTGTTTTCGCTTGACTTTCGAGAATCAAAACACCGTTCTCACCCGCAAATGGCTCAGAACGTTTTCCGCTTTCCATTGCAAAAGCTTTGCCCACAGCTATTGGATCAATACCAACGCCAGGAAGTGAATTGGTGTTCAGTTTAAGATCGCTGCTTGAATTTACAGTTGCATCAGAACCATACGCGGTAGCTATTTCATCGAGTGTACCGGAAAGTCCTTTTAGTTTTTCAATTATTTTCTCTCCTTTCAATTCATTCTTTACCAAAGGAGTGATTTCTTCCTTGACGTCTTCAAACGGTCTAATGCCTTCTTCTGTTTCGCCAGTCATCACGGCTACTGCATAGGCATCTTGTACATCAAATACGTCAGAAACTTTTCCTTCGCTTGCATCGCGGAATAACCACAGAACAATTTGCCTTGCATCATCCAGTGTGTTTACGCGAGAATCACGCGTTCCTACATCCTGGGCATCGTAAATAGTGAGGTTTTCTTCCGCTGCCTTCTTTTTAAATTCGTCCAGATCTGAAACGCTGCTGGCGAAAAGATCAGCCTTTCTGTAAGCTTCGTTTTGCGTTTCATCACTTGGCGTAATTTCTCTTTCGATAGTTGCAATGGTGTATGACGTATTGTCTTTTACGCTAGTAACGTTAATGATGTGATAGCCAAACTCAGTTTCTACAAGGTTGTTAATCAGGCCTGTTGTTCTCGCATTGAACACTGCATTTTCGAATGGCTTTACCATCTGACCGGATGTGAAATATCCAAGATCGCCACCGCGTGATGCTGTTCCATCAGATCCATGCTCGCTGGCCATTTCTGCAAAGTCGGCACCGGCCTTGATTTGATTGAGTATGCCTTGTGCCTTTTCTCTTGCTACTTTCTTTGCAGCATCAGTAGAGTCATCCCAGCGGATGAGAATATGACTTGCACGGGCATTATAAACTGTGTCCTTATTTACCGAGACAAGCTTTGCCACTTTGTATCGTCCCGCATCCAACAATGGGCCTACCACTTCACCTGCTGCCATGCTGCTGATTTTATTTTCAAGAAAACCAGGGAGTTTATCGGGTGTGTACTTTGTAAACGCGTCAGCATTGTCTGAGTTGATTGTAGCAAAAATTGAATCCTCTTCTGCGGTTTTAAAATCTGCCGCTATTTTTTCAAGTTCATCTTTGATTTCAGCCGAATCAGTTGGCGATGGAATCAGGGGGAATGATACGTAGCTCAAGCTACGAGATGCCTCTGCCTTATATTTTGCCTTGTTCTCGTTATAATACGCTCTTAGTTGACTGTCGGAAGCTGTTACCAGCGAGTCGCTCATAGAGTAATAGGGGACATACAAGTATTTTACTTCAACTACGTCATTTTGCAAGTGGTACTCCCTTTCAGATTCCGCTTGTGTAACGTAGTTGGTCTTTAGGATCAGGTTCTCAAATTTCAACCTTTCGCGAGATGGAACGAGATCGGCCCTGAAGATATTCCAACGAATACGTTGTTCTGAGTTTACAGGCTGGTCGTCTAACGATTGAAGATAGGAAATCAAGGAACTGCGGTCGAAGTTTCCTGCTGAATCAGTGAAAGACAGTTTGATGTTTGGGTCAACGTTTTTTCCCTGAATGATATCCCACTCTTCATCGGTTGTCACCTTTACACCCACTTGTTCATATTGCGGGATTACTGCATAGCGGGAAACAATCAGATCCCAGGCCTGCTGACGAAGGGTTGGCATTTCGCGCTCTCCAGGCTGACGACCGAAATTGAGAATGTAGTTGTTTTCTCTTGCTTGTACTGCGGCCTGAAACTCCTCCAGTGAGATGGACTTGCCAGCTACTTCTCCAACCACATTATCACTGCCTGCAAATACAGACCGGGGTCCATTTCCAAATAAATCGTTGAGAACAAACGCAGCAATTGCTACGGCCACAAAACCCACTACCCACTTGGTCATTTTGTTTCTCAATGTTCCGATAAGAGCCATACAACTAGATTAATTATAAAAGTCTGGTAATTTCAAATTTTAAAGAGCCGCAAATTTAAGGGCTAATATGAATTCAGCAAAGGCCGAAATGCAGATTTGGCTAATAAATTTTGCTGATTATCAGGCATTTATATCGCCCAATTGAGGGTAACGCTAAGCCTCTTCCTGGGCCTTTTCCAATACCAATTTCACTACATCGATCCGGTTATCCTCGGTGGACTGGATGATGAAGGTATAAGGCGGTATGGACACAGCATCTCCCTCCTCCGGGAAATCTTCAGTGTAGGATAAAATCATCCCACCCAGGGTTTCATAGTCTCCTTCAGGCAACTTCCAATCGTAGGCATCATTAAGGTAGTCGATCTCATGCCGGGCGCTTAGCAGGAATGTGCGGTCATCAATTTTTTGCTCCACCAGGTCGTCTTCATCATGCTCATCTTCGATTTCTCCAAAGATTTCTTCGATGATATCCTCCATACTCACAATGCCAGACGTCCCCCCAAATTCGTCCACCACCACGGCAAGACTCTTCCTTTCCTTGATGAATTGGATCATTAGCTCATTTACCATCATTGCCTCAGGTACAATGATGATCGAGGTTAGGATTTCACTGATCGTTTTTGGCTTGGTAAAAAGAGCCGATGAATGACAGTAGCCAATCACATCATCAATGCTGTCCTTGTAGATGATGATTTTTGAATGCCCTGTCTCAATAAAAGCTTCCCGCAGTTTATCGAGGCCTTCATCCGATGCAATAGCCACAATCTCAGTGCGGGGAATCATGCACTCGCGAACCTTGACGGTTTTGAACTCAAGCGCATTGTGAAATATCTTTTTGTCAAGTTCGATCTCTTCGTTTTCATGACTCACCTTCTGCATGTTTTTGAGATAGTGGTTCATGTCTGTTAGACCGAATGCTGGTTTCTCTTCCGAATATTCAAGTCTAAGCACATACACAATCACCAGCTTGGATAAATAGACAATGGTGAATGTGATAGGTGAAAGGAGGTAAAACAACGCCTTGAAGGGAACGGCCAAGGCTGCGAGCATCGTATTTGGATTTACCAGAAACAAACTCTTAGGAAGAAATTCTGCAGTGAAAAGAATAATCAGGGTTGAAATAGTGGTTTGAATTAACATCACGTACACATCACCTTTCAATGCTTCCGGCAGCAACGCTACTAAGGTTGGTTCGATCATTTGAGTAATCAAAATGCCAAAAAGTACCAAAGCCAGCGTGTTGCCGATGAGCGTGGTTCCAATAAACCATGATGGTTTCTTAATGAATTGAGACATTATGCGCCCCCACATCACACCTTGTTTTCCCTGCAACTCAATTTGTAGTTTGTTTGCGGAAAGAAATGCAATCTCTATTCCTGAAAAAAAGAAGGAGAAAATGAGAGAGAGGAGGATAAATGGAACAAGTTGGAAATCCATGCTTAAGCAGAACGTTTTCTCATCGAGTAGGCAAAAAACAGGATTAAGGATAACATAATTGACCAGTAGGCATTACCAAGCCCCACGGTCATCACCTCATACGCGCCAATCACAATAAAAACTACCGCTAGTGATAGCAGGAGTACATCAACCAATTTCATGGTTCGCAAAGATAAGCATAATGCAGAATTTGATGTGAATGGCCTTAGTCGACCATATCAAACTCACCCTGAGGGTTTTTAATGGTATAATCAGAGAGATCTTGTGCCGCTTCCAGGCCGGTACCGTAGATTACTTCTGCAGCCAGTTTAATCGTGACAAATTTTTCTGTAAATATTCTCTTGGTGTCCTGTTTCCAGAACAACTCCTCGGTATTGAGTTGCTCTTTTTTTTCGATGTTGATAATCTCTACGTCTCCGCGCCCTCTCCATTTGTCCTCGTCACTGAAATAATACGCGCTATTGGCCCTTAATGTGGAGGTAATTGCACCGGTTTCATTGTAGAATTCCAGATAAATACCTTCCGGAAACTCTCGATCACCGTTTTCGAACTCAAACACCTTTTGGGCTATCATTTTGATTTTGATGAGATCTTTTTCGGTGTAGTACATCTCCACATCCTCAGCCTCCTTTAGTGGGCCCGTGTATTCTATCGGCTGACTTGTTTGTGTGGTGTCGCACGAAAGCAGGTTGAGCGCAACCGTGGCGATGATGACGGCCTGTTTTGCGAACCAATATCGTGAAATGACTTTCTGCATTATAAATGCAAAAGGCTGGCTTAAGGCCAGCCTTTTCACAAGGTTTAGGTTTTTTTAGTCTCTTGTATCGATGGTCACGGTTTCACCAATCCAGCAACTCACTCTCATCGTGTCTCCCGCTTTCCAGTTGAAGAGGAATATCTCTTCTTTTGATGGAAACTGAGATTTAGCAAGCGCCATTTTTTGGCTATCACCAGCTCTTGAATACATGTTGTATGCTGCTATGTACACAAGACGATCTTCAGCCATGTTCACACCCTTCTTGCAGTCGTTGAAGCTTCCGTAATAAAGGTCACCAATTTTTTCCCAGCCCTCTTTGTTGCCAAGTTCTGTTGCCTTCCTGAAGTTTTCACGAGCGGCACTTTTACTTCCCTTCTTCACATCAACGCTACCAAGATAAATTAGAATTTCACTTTTGTCCTGATTGTTATTCGCAAGCTCAAGGGCTTCAGTAAACAACGACTCGGCCTTTTCCAGATTGTCATTACCCATGTACTTAAGGGCGAGGTTCTTTGCTAATCCAAAGTCTTTTTCGCTCTTGTGAACGACTTCACCTGCCTGCAGCCACAATGGATCATCTGTACACTTGCCCTGCAGCATGAATCCAAATATCTTCTTTGCGAGAGCGATGTCGTTGGGGTTTTGCTTGAACTTCGGCTCAAGGTTATTCTTCACAAAGTCGCAGTCCACCTTCACCATACCGATCAACAGATCATCAATTACGCCTTTGTATTCTTTGATTTTATTAGCGTTTGCTGTTTTACCTGCAGCCTCGTATTTCTTTTGCTTCTCGTCCGCGATCTTCATGATGCGGTCATAGCGATCCAGAATTTGCTCATCACTCAGGTTCTTCAACAACACATGATTCGCTTGTACGGCAGTCATGTAGGCCACAAGGTTTCCATCGCTCATATCAGTTCCACTGATCTCGGCTACTTTGTCAAAGAGTGCGAGTAAATCAGCTGCCTTTTCTTTCTTGGTCACATTGTATTTGTATGCATAGAACGCTTTGCGGTTAAGCACGTTGGCTTCGTCACCGCAGTTCTTCACACGCATATCATACATCAACAACATGGAGTCAATGTACACTTGCTTTTTTGCTGGGTCCTTTTCTTTCTCAGCCAGGTTATCATAAATATCGGCACCATCGATATACAACTTCACGTGCCAGTCTGGTGCATTTTTCACCATCCAGGTAAATGCGTTGGCTGCTGCTCTGTATTGACCTTGCTTCATAGCATCGCCATACAAAGCCACTTTCTCTTCAGCCTTGCTTTTGTCCTCAGGCCACTTAAACTCACGGCATTGACCAAATGAGTTAAAGCTTGCTGCAAATAGCGCCAACATGAAAGTGCCAGCTACAATTGTTTTCATCGTTTTCATTTCTAGTCGAATCTTCTTTTAATAAACCACTGGTCGTTGAAAGTAACGCCAAAATATAACTTAATGTAATTTTCTTCAACTGTGTTTGTCTGCAAGTCGCCTCGCTTACCAACCTTTAGTGCCAAATCAACACTTGAAATTCGGTTCACTGGTAGAGATAACCCAAAATTAATGCCAAAATCTCTCAACTTGTTACCATTTATTAAATATGGTGCCTCGCTGAGGCTTACGCCTGTTCGGTAGGTTACTCTTTTGAGGTAATTTGATACAGATCCCGCGTCAGGGGTTACTTTTCCCCCAATTGCAAGTTCGTATCCGGATGTGGCTGCTCCAGTGGATCCGTTGAAATCTTTGTACTGCGTGTAGTCAAGATAGGTGAAATCAACACCAACCAGCCATTGAAGTTTTTTTCCAATTGAAATTCCTCCGGAAATAGCCTGCGGAATTGTGGTGTTACCTGGGATGTTGTTGATCAGTGTTGTAGAATCTGTAATACCCGCGGCATTTCTGCGCTCGATTCTTTCATAAAATTTGGTTCGAATATCGGACTTGAAATCGTAGACTAAACCAACATTGATCTGCATGTCTTTCTTTCTAAACAAAGAATCTTTGTGGAATGATATTCCTCCTGAAAAACCGAAGCCGGTAAACGACTGACGATCGTAAATATTTGTTGAGTAGGGAATCAGTTGACTTGTCTGGTTGAGGTTGGTCAAGTATTCATTTATAATCGCGCTGAAGTAGTAAGTAGATTTGAGCCCGACAGAAATATTCGGATGAAGAGAGACACCATTTGACCAATACAACTGATTGATACCGCCTGTACCAGTTTCAACAACATCAAGCGTATTGGTACTATTCTCTATTGGTGATGAATAATTCAATCTGTAATTGACGGAGCTGTAAGGCATCAGACCAAGCCCCATCGCCCACTTTCCACGCTTAGCCGGAAAACCAAGAGCCAGATAGTTTAGATTTCCACTGCCAGTTTTTTCTGAGGCGCTGGCTCCTTTGATCGTGCGCTGTTCACCAACAAATCCAGCCTGAAACACTGTAACTCTATTGAAAACCAGAAGGGCAGGATTCTTATTATTGAGATGTAGATAATCGTAATTACTAATGCCAATGCCAGCCATACCCTGGTTGTGAACCAGCGCATTGCCATAAGGCTCCCCTAATCCAAATGAAGAAAAGGGAGATTTTGCAGCCTGACCTTTTGATTCAAAACAAAAAAATAAGGCCAATAGGGCGCAACAAAGAGAATACTTATAAGCTGACATTATGCACCAAAATCCTGTTCAATCCGCACAAGACGAGATTGGGGGCTACAAATATGGGTTGTTTCAATTGGTTTTCAAAAAAGTGAGCATCACCTCCACACAAAATCACCTCCAATGTGGGGTATTTTTGTCTATACTTTTCGATAGTTCCATTCACCTCAGCTGCCATCCCATTCATTACTCCACTGAGCATGCTTTCTTCGGTAGATTGACCCATAAGTGCAGGATCTTTCTTTGGTTGGATTAACGGGAGTCTTGCCGTAAAAGTATGCATAGCTTTGAATCGCATGGCGACTCCTGGCGAAATCGCACCACCAAAGTAATTGGCCTGTGCGTCAATGAACTCATAATTGATGCAGCTACCCATGTCGATAACGAGGCAATCTTTTTGTGGAAACATCTCGAGTGCTCCACATGCTGCCGCGATGCGATCGACACCGAGCGTGAGTGGAGTTTTGTAATGTATGGTGATGGGAAACAACAGTGATTGGTGCATAGCCAACCTTTGGCCTCGACATTGAATGTTTGTCAAAATTTCCAGCGGATCACTAGTGACTGAACTCACTATCACGTTGTTGATCTGATGATTTGTCGCCCAATCAAAAAACTTATTCTCCTCCGCGAAAGAATGAGTCGTGGTTAAATTGTTGCCTTCAAACAAGCCAATTTTGATACGTGAATTACCATAGTCGACTGCGAGATTCATCTGATTTTGAGCAATTGATTACATTCGTTTTGAAGGAGTGCCAAAAGTATGAAAACACCAAATAAGTATAAAGTATTGGGAGTGATGTCGGGTACGTCACTTGACGGGCTGGATATTGCATTTTGTGAATTTGAAAAAACGAGCAAAGGCTGGATTTTCAAATCAGAAATTGGTGAAACCATAAGATACAGCAAGCAGTGGAATAATAAACTCTCGCAAGCGCCATTTGCTTCAGCCGAGGAGCTTGAAAAACTGAATTATGATTTTGGCGAATATGTCGGATTAGCCTGTCAGCAATTTGCAAAGAAACATAGACTGTCGGCTGTTGATTTTATCTCTTCTCATGGGCATACTGTTTTTCATCAGCCTGAACGCAGATTCACATTTCAGCTAGGCAGCGGTGTGGCTATACATCACCGATCGGGGCTGCCGGTAATCTGTGATTTCAGAAGTGAAGACGTGTTAAAAGGTGGTGAAGGTGCACCGCTTGTGCCAGTAGGCGACCATCACTTATTCTCTTCTTTTGATGTATGTCTAAATATTGGAGGCATCGCCAATCTTTCTATGATATCCAAGGGAAAGAGAGTGGCCTTCGATGTTTGTTTTGCCAACATGGGTTTGAACTATCTGGCGAATAAAATCCAAAAGCAGTATGACAAAGGAGGAGCAATTGCTTCTGCGGGCGTATTGTCAAATAAGCTGAAAGAGAGTTTAGACAAGGCTAACAGAAGGTGGCATCGCAACAGACCCTCGCTTGGGCGTGAGGGATTTGAAAAATTCATTCAAGCACTTCTTGATAATAGTGAGCTCCCAGTTGAAGACCGCATGCGCACATTTTCAGATTCAATCGTTGATGAAATTGCTGTCTGTATTCCTAAAAAGAGAAAGACAACGCTCCTGGCAACGGGGGGCGGTGCCTTCAACAAATATTTGATTACGCGACTTCAGCACAAGCTCGAAGGATTTACAGAAGTAATCGTGCCATCCGATCATATCGTAAGCTATAAAGAGGCCATTGTGTTTGCGTTTCTTGGCGTATTAAAAAGCCGAAAGGAAATCAACGTATTAAAAAGTGTTACCGGAGCATCGTCAGATTCAAGCTCAGGTATCATGATTGGCTTCTGAGTCGTTTATATCTTCTTTAATTTGCCCCGAATTTTGACTTTAGCTGCATGAAGGACCTACTACAAAAATTTGAAAACAAGAGACCAGAA
>DAORAG010000043.1:0-12730 GCA_035344095.1 Cyclobacteriaceae bacterium
AAATACCATCATCAAAAGTCTGTACCCCGATACTCAGCCGATTGATTCCAATTTTTCTGAAATCAATGAGTTTTGCCAGCGACAAATCATCCGGGTTTGCCTCAAGCGTAATTTCAGCGTCTGCTGATACGGTGTGGAGTTGATCAATTTTGTGAAGTAATGATTCAAGATGGCCTGCTGAGAGCATGGACGGAGTGCCGCCACCAAAGTAGATGGTTTCAATTTTTTCATTGGAAAGATAGTCTCGCTGCAAGTCGATTTCGCGTATCAGAGCAGAGGCCATCTCGTCAATCCTTTGCGTATTTGTGGAAAAATGAAAATCGCAGTAATGGCAGGCTTGTTTGCAAAACGGGATATGGATGTAGATGCCTGCCACGAAGAATAATGGGTTTCTCTCAAAGGTAGAAAGAAGGACCTGTTTATTTAACTCGTCATAATTCACAATCTTTGCAGCAGATTTTTTTATCGTGAGAATTATTTCCCTGGCGTGTTTATTTCTCTTATCAATCCAATCCTACGGGCAGGGAGATAGCTTTGAGGTAGTAGATGATCTACGCCCGCAATGGAAAACATTTCAAGGAGGTGAGTTCGTAAAACTGGCGGAGGGCGAGACCACAACAAAAACGATTTACTTCAACGTAGATCCCGGTCGATATCGAAGAGGAAGTGTACTGGGCATTGAATGTGCTGAACCGGTATCAATTTATTTGAACTACAAGCTTGTTTCATCTAACACAAAACATGCGTGGATCAGTCTCGATAGTCTTTCTGGAAAAGTGACTTCTCCCTGGATGTTTGGAATTTATAGCTCAAAGCCGAAACCCTGGCTTCGCACGACTGTTCTTAGCATCGATGACGGACGCTCGGCTAACAATAATCCGCTGAGGCCGATTGATCACTTTCTCAACTTTTCTATACTAGCGTCAGTAATTATTTTGATTTTTTTTGCGGTGTTGCTGCGCACGAATCCGCGTTTGACTTTTGATTATTTCAATTTCATTCGACTTTTTTCTATTCAAGAGCGCGAAGACTCACTCTTGAATAGTAGGATTTCATCAAGTGTCAATATTCTCTTCTACGGATTTGCGTGTATACTCACTGGTTTTGTTTTGCTTACGTTGTTTCATTTTGGATCGAATGCAATTCCATTAGCAGAATACTTTCCGATCACCTCATTAGGAGAAGGCTTTTGGCAGTGGCTCAAACTCTCAACGGTGGCCGCAGTGGTAATTATTGGCAAAATAATTTTGCTTTCCATATTCACATCAATGTTCGATTTAAGGGATGTGACCGGGCTTCAGTTCTACAACTTTGTCAGGCTGGCGTTCTTTATCCTTACCGTTTCTTCGCTTGTGTGTCTATGTTATTTTGTTTTCAAAATTCAAAACCCTGGTGCGTATAATTTTCTCCTCGACTGTGTTGTGGTAGTGTTATTTTTCTGGGTGTTTGTCGTTGGGCTCAAATTAATGAGTCGAACCGGCTTCCGATTTTTTCATTTATTTTCCTACCTTTGCGCATCGGAATTAATTCCGGTTATTATTCTTGTTAAGGTCTTAAATTCTTAAGCCAGAACCGATTTAGTGTTGATATGACTGAAACCATGAATGACAGGATGAACAAGGTAAAAAGCATCCTGGTATCTCAAGAAGCACCTGCTGATCCCAACTCCCCATATTTAAAACTCGCTGAGAAATACAATCTTAAGATTGATTTTCGTCCATTTATTCAAGTCGAGCCGGTAGATATCAAAGAGTTTCGTAAGCAGAAAGTAGATATACTGGAACACTCTGCTATCATATTCAATAGCCGCAATGCGGTGGATCATTTTTTTCAAATCTGTGCGGAGCTAAAAATCGAGATGCCTGCAGATATGAAATATTTCTGTATCAATGAGCAGACATCAAACTACCTGCAGAAATACATTGTCATCAGAAAGAGAAAAATATTTTCTGGTTCCAGAGACACAAGTGAGTTGCTCGAGATCATCAAGAAACACAAGAACGAAAAATTTTTATTCCCCTGTTCTGATATTCGCAAGAGCGATATTCCAGATTTTCTTCGTGAAAATGGATACAATTTTTCTGAAGCGGTGATCTACCACACGGTGGCGTCAAACCTAAGCGACCTCACCAATGTGTACTATGATATTCTTGCTTTCTTCAGTCCATCAGGAATTAATTCCTTGCTTCTGAATTTTCCGGATTTTAAACAGAACAACACCCGAATTGCAGCATTTGGCTCAACCACCGCACAGGCTGTAAGAGATGCCGGATTGATCCTTGATATCGAGGCGCCACAACCCAATGCCCCGTCAATGACGGGAGCTCTTGAGCTCTACATTGTGAAGGCAAACGGGGTGAAGTAACTCATTAAGGGTTAAGTTTTTACTTTCGGTTTGATTTTATTACACTTTAATTACATCGTGTTGATAGTGTAATTATAAATCCAGTATATTTACCCTCTACTTTTTGGGGTAAACGTGAGTAAAAGAATTGTCCTTGGTGCTTTCCTGATTGCGATTTCCTGGCATGTGCATGCTCAGCAGGATCCACAGTTCACCCAATTCATGTTCAACACACTTTATTACAATCCCGGATATGCCGGAGTGGATGGTGTCACTAAGTTGACAGCCATTCATCGCAGCCAATGGTTGGGATATCAACCCAGCTTTGGTGGAGGCACAGCACCGACTACTCAGATTGTAAGCATGACCACACCTATATATAAGTTCAATAGTGGTTTTGGCGCATATATCGTGAACGATAAGTTAGGTCCCCAGAATAATCTGGAAGCTCAGGCGAGCTACGCATATCATCTTGGTATTAAAGAAAGCAAATTGAGTCTGGGGATCAGAGTGGGAGTCTATTCTCAAACCATCAACTTTGATCAATACCGTGCGACCGATCCAAACGATCCGTTGCTGAATGCAACCGGTAAGCAGTCACAGGTTCGTCCTGACCTGGCTGTGGGTGCCTTCCTTCGAAAGGAAAAGTATTATGCCGGTGTAAGTTTCAATCACATCATTAAATCTGAATTTGACTTCGGACTCAATCAGCGCAATGCGCTGGCCAGCCATGTATATGTTACGGGGGGGTATTTTTATGATGTCAATTTTGACTTGAAATTCCAGTTTACCGGATTGGTGAAGTCTGATTTCACCAAGACCACCTTTGATATTGGTGGATTAGCGTATTTCAAAGATACTATGTGGGGAGGTTTGTCGTTTCGTCAGTCAGAAGCAGCTATTTTAATGTTGGGATACAGTTTACTTAAAGATAAGTCACTCAAGCTTGGCTATGGATTGGACTATATTATTAAGGATCAGGCAGCTAAGCAGCCCACTTCGCACGAATTTATGCTTACATACGAATTACCAGTCAATCCGGGTAGTGGTAAAAAGGTGGTTCGCACGCCAAGATACAGGCACTAATCGGAGATTTATTTTGCTTTTTTTGGGATTTTATAGAATTTGGGAGCTACATTTTTTAAGAATAAACGCTAAAAACGATAACTTTCGGGTCGGTTTAGGTTGGCTTGACCTAAAGAATTGATTGTTTAAAATCATAGAATGAATATGAATAACATGGTTTCTCCAAAGAGTTTGGGCTACGTGGCTTTAGTCGTGGTGGCAGCTGTGCTCGGTAGCTGCGGACTATTGGGAATCGGTGGTAGCAAAGGTGGCGACCAGGGTGAATTGGTTGGAGTACCTAACCGTCAAGGATGGGTCATGACAATACCTTATGGTATGGTGCCAGTGCCCGCGGGAACATTCCACATGGGTCAAGCAGATGAAGATCCTGCATCTACTCAGATCAACTATAACAAACAGGTGACGATCGGTCCGTTCTTCATGGATGATACCGAGATTACAAACAACGAGTATCGCCAGTTCACAAACTTCTTCCTTGTAGACAACGGAACCATTGAAGGATTTCCGACAGTTAGTGAGGCAGAGTTTCGTCAGAACTATTATCCTGACACTACTTCATGGGTTCGCGACTTTGCGCATCACATGGGAGATCCGATTCAGGACTATTACTACTGGCACCCAGGATACGATGACTATCCTGTTGTGGGTATCAACTGGGACGCTTCAGTCTTTTTTGGTAAATGGAGAACAGCATACTTAAATGACTATAGAAAAACAGTAGGAGAATTTCCGATGCCTGAATTCAGGCTACCTTCAGAAGCCGAGTGGGAGTATGCGGCCAGAGGTGGTCGTGACATGGCAAAGTATCCATGGGGAAATCCTTACATAAGGAACTCAAAAGGTTGTATGCTGGCTAACTTTAAGCCAGGCCGCGGTAACTTCTACGATGACGGATTCGCGTACACTTCACCAGTGTCATCGTATTTCCCTAACGACTATGGAATATTCGATACTTCAGGAAACGTGTCTGAGTGGTGTCTTGATGATTTCAACCCTGCATCGGTACCTACTGTGTGGGATTTGAACCCTCAATACATTGATCCACGCACTGACCCTGAGAGCGCAAAATACAATGCCAATGTAGCGCCTAAGAAGGTTGTTCGCGGAGGATCGTGGAAGGACGTTGCATACTTCCTTGAAACAGGTACTCGTACCTATGAATTCAAGGATTCTTCAAGAGCATATATCGGTTTTAGATGTGCCGTTACTCACCTCGGCAGGTCGTCTGGAACTGAATTTTAATAATTGAAAACTCTCGTTATATTTAGAAACTAATTGGCAAAAACTTAAATCTATACAACAATGAGCAAGAAAAAAGGCGGATTCATGGAACTACTATACAAGACCATTATGCCCAAGGTATATGGTATTGGAGCCGCAGTAGTAATCGTTGGTGCGTTATTTAAAATCCTTCACTTAACAGGTGCCGATGAGATGCTAATGATTGGTCTTTCCACTGAAGCCATTATCTTCTTTCTAAGTGCTTTTGAACCGCCTCATGCTGAGCCAGATTGGTCAAAGGTTTATCCAGAGCTGAGTGAAGAATTCGAAGGCCCCGTTAACCCTACGGCTACCAGAATCAGCAACAAGCCATCTGGTGATTCTCCATTGTTGAAAATTGATGAAATGCTGAAGACTGCCAAAGTTGATCAAAACTTGCTCGACAACCTTGGCAAAGGGTTGAATAACCTTGCCACTTCAGCTTCTCAGATGAATAGCCTTTCAAATGCGGCAGTTGCAACGAACGAATATGCGAAGAATGTTCAGTCTGCATCCACTGCTCTTTCTGAAATGAACAAATCATACGGTACCGCCATGAAAGCTGTTTCTGCAATGGCAGACGCATCCAAGGATACCGGTGAATACCACAACCAAGTTCAAAAAGTGACCAAGAACCTGGCTGCTTTGAACTCTATCTATGAGATGGAATTGAAAGATGCTGATTCTCACGTGAAGAACATGAACAAGTTCTATGAGAGTCTTACAGGTGCCATGCAAGGGTTGACTAAGGTTGGTGAAAACACAACCAAGTTTACCGGTGAGATGGCTAAACTGACTGACAACCTGACGTCATTGAATAAGGTATACGGAAGTATGCTTACAGCAATGAAAGGTTCAGGAAACTAATTTGATTATTACTCAATTAACTATAACCCCTTAGATCATGGCAGGTGGTAAGGAAACACCGAGACAGAAGATGATCGGTATGATGTACCTGGTGCTAACTGCTTTGTTGGCCCTTCAGGTAAGTAGTGCCGTACTGGAAAAATTTGCGATCATTAATGTGACGCTGGAAGAGTTAGTTGCAGAGGAAAATAAGAAGAATGCAGCAGTACTGGCTGCTATTCGCGAGTCTGCTCAAGGAAAGACTAATCCTAAAGTAGTAAACGCATTGGCAAATGCTGAAAAGGTAAGAGAGGCTACTGCCAACGCTATGCAGGAGATCGATAAGTTGAAAGGGGAGATGATGAAAGTCTCTGGCACAGACAAAGTGGACGGTGTGTTTATCAACAACCACGGCTCTCAGGTGGCTACTATGATGATCGACCCTCGGAATACAAGAGGTAAGGCATTCGAAAAAATGCTTAACGATTATGTGGCGACCTTGAATCAACTTACTGGAGAGCAGTACAACAAAATTGCCAAGGCTCCGAAAGACATTGATTTCTTTAAGGATGATCCCGATCACAACAAGAAAGACTTCCTCACATTCACTTTTGAAAACACGCCTCCTATTGCTGCACTCACCACCATCAGCCAGTTTCAAACTGAAATGATGGCCACCGAAGCCTTGGCGCTTGGAAAGCTTGCAGTTGATGCTGAAGCAGGTGTTGTTAAGTTCGACAAGATCGTACCGATGGTGAAGCCAAAGTCATCCATTGTTGCGGCAGGAGCGAAGTATGAGGCAGATATGTTTATTACTGCATCTGCTGAGGGTCTCACACCGGAGATGTTTATGGACGGCAAGAAACTTGACGTTCAGCTTGATCCCAGCTATGGTGTTATGATGGGTAAAGTTTCGTTCCCTGCGTCAGCGGGAGCATATGATGCATCTGGTTTGGCCAGAAAGACATTTGAAGCTGAGATCCGGATAGGAGACAGCGAAGATCAGATCTATAAGCAATCGATAGAATATTTTGTGGCCAAGCCCGTTATCCGTGTGACTACTGGTAATGCGCCAACACTTTACATGAACTGCGGCAATTTGGTGAACATAGAAGTACCTGCCCTTGGTACCGACTATAACCCCTCATTTAGTGCAAGGGGAGGTTCTGTGATTAAAGGCGACAAGCCTGGCCGTGTGACGCTGGTGCCAAAAGAGAGAAAAATGGCAGTAACGGTGGCAAACGGTGGCGCTACTTTGGGAACAGAAAATTTCGATGTTAAGCCCATTCCTTCGCCTAAGTATGTAGCGATGGACAACAACAGGAAGCCAATAGACATGAAGAATGGTGTTCGTGGCGCATCGCTGACCGGCTTGAGAATTTCAGCAGAAGCTGAAGAAAACTTCAAACAAGAGGTGCCGCAGGATGCTAACTACAGAATTCGAAGCATGGAGGTGATCCTGGCCCGTGGAACTCAGCGCGTTGCCACAATCAATGCAACTTCCGAGATTCTGGATATGGGTGCTTGGAGATCACAATTCAGACCTGGTGATAGAATTATAGTTGACATCAAAACTGTAACAAGAAGAACATTCCAGGGAGAGGATGAAAGAGTGGCGATTCGCTCTGAAGTCCTTAACATCCCTATCCAATAAAAAAATAGAGAAATGCAGATGAAAAGGATTTTGTCGGTGTTGGCATTGGTTGGAATAAGCTCCCTGGTTTTTGCTCAGGAGTATGAGGGGCAGATCAACCCAAATTCTTTAATCCCGATTCCGAGATATGAGCAGCTCTACAAGGTTCGAGTGTGGAGAAACATTGACTTGCGCGAAAAACAGAACAAAGGATTTTTTGCCAGAGGAAATGAGATCACCAAACTTATTTTAGATGCTGTTAAATCCGGTGAGTTAGCTGATATATACTACAAGGATTCAGTTACTAGAAAGATGCCAAAGGATGAATTTCTTGGCGCTCTGGTGGCACAACAGGGACAGACATTTCCTGCTTGGGATCCAGGACAAGATTGGTACTCGGGCGACCGTGTCACTTACAACGGTAAGAATTACGAGGCCATAGTAGACAGCCGCGGAAGTAATCCGGAAGGCTCACAGGACTGGCAACAGACTTCCGCTGGTAAGGCCGTTGAATTCCTTCCTTTTGAAATTTATAAGATGACCATGCAGGAAGACATCATCTTCGACAAAAGGAGATCCCGTTTATACTATGATATCCAGGCTATTCAGATTTCGGCCTTCGATATAAACACCGGTACATTCAAAGATCTTGGCTGGTTCAAGTACAAGGATTTGGAAAAGGTATTTAGAAATCATCCTGACGAAGCGATTTGGTTTAATCGCTACAACAGTGCTGAGAATAAGAACTATGGTGATGCGTTTTTGTTGAGACTATTCCATGGTACCATTGAAAAGGTTGAAAACCCTGACAACGAAAGTATATACGATACCTACGCAGCAAATGGCCGTCCTTACAAGGAGTCAGTTTGGGCTCGTGAATGGGAGGAGATGAAGCTGATGGAAAGAGAGCATAACCTCTGGGAATATTAATGCCTAACAATAAACACAAGAGGGAGCTAAGGCTCCCTTTTTTTTTGGCTGACAATTAAATCTGCCTTTTTCTTACCAACCATTTCGACCAGCTCATCGATTGGTGCTTCCCGTATTTTTTTAAGTGACCGATATCTGGCTAACAGTTTATCCATCGTTTTTGGGCCGATACCAGGAATTGAGTCCAGTTCAGTGGATAATGAGCCCTTAGCTCGTTTTTGGCGATGAAATGTAATTGCGAACCTGTGTGCTTCATCTCGTATTTTCTGGATCAGTAATAGCCCTGGTGATTTTTTGCTGATGTGAAGGGGCAGAGAATCTTCCGGATAGTAGATCTCTTCAAGTTTTTTTGCGATTCCGATTATCGGAACCCGCCCGTAAAGGCTGAGATTTTTTAAAGCGTCAGTGGCACTGCTCAATTGGCCCTTGCCACCATCTACAATAATGAGATCGGGGAGGGGTTTGTTCTCTTCAATTAATCTTGAGTACCTGCGAGTGACAATTTCATGCATGGAAGCAAAATCGTCAGGACCTTCTACGGTTTTGATATTGAAGTGCCTATAGCCTGATTTATCGGGTTTACCATCTACAAATCTTACCATCGAAGCAACCGGGTATGATCCCTGGAAGTTGGAGTTATCGAAACACTCTATTACAGACGGGAGTTTCTGCAATCTCAGATCGCTCTGCAGGATAGATAAGACCTTGTTCTTCTTTACCTTCTTATCCTCTTTTAATATTTCCCTTTGGTTTCGCAGGTAGAGCGCGTTTTTCAGAGACAGTGCTACTAATTTCCTTTTGTCTCCAATCTGAGGCACCACATTTTCAATATTTTCCAAATTGGTAGTAAGTGGCAGATTGGTATAGATTATTGAGTTTGGACTTCTGTGCTTAAGCCTGAGTTCGTGTGTAACGTAAGTGAGTATGTCATCATCTGACTCTTCAATTTTCTTTTTTACTTCCACATTGTCAGAGAATACTACCGCTCCTTCTTTGATTTGTAGGTAGTTGATGAATGCATATTGTGCTGAGCTGGTGATGCTGAATACATCGACATCTGTTATTTTCTTGTTTACGATCAGAGATTTGGTTTGGAATTTCTCAAGCAAATGAAGTTTGTGCTTAAAGTGCTCGGCCTTCTCGTATTGTAATTGGGTTGAAGCAGCCTTCATATGGCTGGTAAAGTAGTCGATAACGACACTTAAGTTGCCTTTTAAGATATTTCTAGCCTGGTTGATGTCTTCGTTGTAGTCTTCTTCCATTTGAAGATTTTCACAAGGACCTTTGCAGTTGCCGATGTGATACTCAAGGCACACCTTAAATTTTTTTTGCTCGATGTTCTCCTTGGTCAACTGTAGGTTGCAAGTTCTTATGGAATACAGCTTATGTATCAGGTCCAGAACACTTTTCATTGAGACTACGCTGGTGTACGGACCAAAGTACTCTCCCTTCTTCTGCTGGTATTTGCGAGTAGAGATGATGCGGGGGAAACGCTCGTTTAGAATGCACAGATAGGGAAAGGTCTTGTCGTCCTTAAGTAGGATGTTATACTTTGGTTGATTCTGTTTGATGAAATTGTTCTCCAGGAGTAGCGCATCAAATTCGGAATTGGTAATCGTGTATTCGATGTTCCGGATTTCTGAAACCAGCTTTTCCGTTTTCCTGTTGTATTGTGATTGCTTACTGAAATAGCTACTCACACGTTTCTTCAGGCTTTTCGCTTTGCCTACATAGATAACCGTATTATCACCATCAAAAAACTTATAGATACCTGGCGCATCAGGAAGAGAGGCTACCTGCGCTTTGATCTCGTCCTTCATTTTTTAGTTGCTGATATCCCAAGGCTGAACTTCGACAAGTGTCGAGTCAGGATTCTCGCTCACCTTCATGCAATCGAGCGTAATGTCTAGCCCGGATGCAGGCCTCTTGAATTGGCCTTTCGTAATGCCGCTCTCAGGGTCTGCATAGGCTTTCATCATAAATTTATCCCAAATAGGCCGCGCAGTTTTCCCGCCTTGCCCGAAAACCCATGATGGGAAATGGATTGAACGTTCATCTCCGCCTACCCAAACACCTGTGACGAGATCGTGCGTTACCCCCATGTACCAGCCATCAGAGGCATTGTTTGTAGTTCCGGTTTTGCCGCCTATTTCGTTGTCAATCTTAAGTTCGCGACTTAAACCGCCAGACGTTCCACCTGTTTCTTCAACTCCACCCATCAGCATGTAGATCATCTTGTAGGCAGTTTGTTCGTTGATTGCCTGTCTTGTTTTTGGCACAAAATTCTCAATAACATTACCGTGTTTGTCTTCAATCCGCGTGATAAAGAATGGCTCTGTGTAAATTCCGCTGTTGACAAATGTGCTATAGGCACCCACCAGTTCGTAAAGGGAGACATCGCTTGTGCCGAGACACAATGAAGGCACCGGGTCTAAGGGACTACTAATACCCACCCGGTGTGCAAATTCAACCACATTTTCTGCGCCTAATGCTTGCATCATTTGCGCAGTAATCGAATTGACCGAGCGGGCCATAGCCTGACGAATCGTCATTTGTTCTCCTGTCCCTCGCTTTCCATCTGCATTAGGTGGCCACCATACTCCTCCAGGTACCTTGAAGCTTGGGGAGATGTCTTTCATTGGGTGGCAGGGCGAATACCCTGACTCCATGGCAAGCCCATAAACGAAAGATTTGAAAGTGGAGCCTGGCTGGCGAGTGCCTTGTTTTACGTGATCATATTTGAAATATTTATGGTTGATACCTCCAACCCATGCTTTGATATGGCCTGTATTGGGATCCATCGCCATCATGCCGGACTGTAAAAACCTCAGGTAGTGATTCAAAGAGTCCATATAGCTGAACAGCGTGTCTCTTTCTCCCTTCCAGGTGAAAACAGTCATGGGTCTTTTGATTTTTAGAGCAATTTTTAGTGAATCTGAGTTTTCACCATAGCGCTCTACAAGGGATTTGTAGACATCCGTTCTTTTTATCCTTGAGTTCAGGAATCCAGATATTTCTCTTCCGTTGTCATCTATCCAGGGACTGCGACCTTTCCATTCTTCATTGAATTGCTCCTGTAGCACCTTCATGTGTTCGGCCATTGATTGCTCTGCATAGGCCTGCAGCTTGCTATCCAGCGTTGTATAAATTCTAAGTCCCGAATTCCAAAGGTCTATACCACGTTCACTACAAAACCGCATGAGGTAATTGCTCATCACTGTTCTGAAGTAGGTGGCCAGGCCTTCGTTTTGATTTTGGATACTGAAGCTGAGCTCAATCGGCAGTGCCGCAATTGAATCATAATCGGCTCGCGTCTTTAGCTTATAGCCGTGCCTGTAAACTTTATACAGAACTTCATTTCTCTTGCGAAGTGAATTTTCAGGATTACGTTGCGGATTAAATAACGTAGCTGCCTGAAGCATACCGACCAAAACCGCTGATTCCTGTAAATTGAGACTATCGGGTGCTTTGTTAAAATAGGTTTCTGCCGCGACTTTGATTCCATAAGAGTTGCTGCTGAACGTTACCGTGTTCAAGTACATAGCAAGGATTTCCTCCTTGGTAAAATTGCGTTCGAGGTTAATTGAAATGATCCATTCCTTTGTTTTCTGAATAATTCGGTTGGGTAATCGGCCAAGTCGGCTAAGGGATCCGTCAAGGCTCTTGTCAGGATTCATGGTATAGAGATTCTTGGCCAGCTGCTGTGTGATCGTACTTCCACCGCCCTGCTGGTTGAAGGTCAAGAGACCAATCATCACGCGGATGTAAGCGGGGAAATCCAGTCCGGAGTGATTATAAAACCGGTGATCTTCAGAAATGATTAAAGTATTAACCAGGTCTTCTGAGAGCTCTTCATAAGGCACCTGGCTCCGGTTGTACCGAAAGTAACGACCCAGAGACACTCCATCGGCAGATATTATTTCAGAAGAAAGGTCATTCTCAGGATTTTCGATCTCCTTAATGCTTGGCATTTCTCCATATAAGCCAAAAAGATTAATGCTGACTGTGAATACATAAAGAGGCAGTCCGACAATAAAAGCAAGCAAGATGATCCACACCCATTTGGTTGTTGTGCGGAACCAACGGCTTCTGACCTGCAGAAGTTTATTGGTTTTTGCCTTTATAGTTTCGATCAAAGAAGGTGAGGTACTCATCCAGTGCCTTGGTTCTGTAGAGAATATCAGAGTTCTCTTTGGTTATTACAAAAGTATTGAAATTATGGCTGGAAAGTTCGTTATCGGTCGAAGTTTGGCGTGTGAATCTGTCGAGAAATTCGACCGCTGATTGCGGCTCAGGGAACTCAGTCACCATGGTAAGGAAGTAAATTTCGTTGAGTATCAGTTTACTCGTTTTCAATTTGCCGCCCCGGTAATTTTGTTGAATGAACTTATCCAGCTTTGAAGCAAGCAGATCGGATATACGACTTTGCTGAAGATGCGAAATGACAAAATAGTGTGGTGCGTCCAGCATGTCAGAGTAACGGATAGAGCTGGCGTTGTCCATCTTTTCTTTTAAACTTTTTGATGAAGATAGCAGCGATTGAGCGTAGGGCTTGAGTGGATCATCAGGATGGTTTTCCAGGAAGGCCTCCAATTCTGATTGATAATGTGAAATGTCCTCAGTTTTTCCTG
>DAORAG010000044.1:0-12632 GCA_035344095.1 Cyclobacteriaceae bacterium
GCCAGATTTTGAATTTCGCTCTCGTTGGTGTCATCCATCTCAATGGTGAACAGCGTGTTGTTCATTGGCACTTGAAGATTATAGCCGGTTTTGCCATTCTCTTCATTCACCTTCTTGTTCAACACGGCCTTGTATCCCTGCACCTTAACTACTTTTTGAGAACCATCTGCGGAGTTGCCCACAAATGGAATCGCAAGAATTGCATTGATGGAAGTAATCAAAGGTGAGTTGTTGATGATATCTATTTTACCGGAACTGGGATACGTTCCATAGGACCGTGATACAAACAATCCCGTGGCCATTCCGGCACCACCGGTCACGTTGTCTGCTTTCGCGTCATAGTCCAAACTGCCCAATTTGGTGGGAAGCATCTTCATGATCTCTTGTCCGATGATTACATCAAGGTCATGTAGCGCTTGCTCCAAAGCAAACCGTGTGTTCTCAAGGTCACCGGAAGCGTATGATGATTTTGCAGACGCAACGTTTTTATCAAAATCCTGTGCTGAAAGGGAACCAGCAATGAGGATGAATATATAAGTGAATTTCTTCATAATTTTTTTCGATTTTTATTTCTCTCCGAGCATCGCTTTAACTCCATCAATGTCTACCTCCTCTGATGCCTTCATCATATCGGGTTCGCTGGCAAAGTTTACACCTTCATATACGATGAGTGATGACTGTCCAATTGGAACACTTAGTTTATAACCACTGCCTTCATTGTATTCAATGATTGCGCGATAGCCTTTGAGTTTGGTCTGCTTCCAGTTTTGTTGGCCACCAGTGGTCTGCGAATACCCCCCACCGGACATATACATGTTAACCGCGGACATCCATGCTGAGTTGTTGGCCACCGTCACCCGAAACTCCTTGTCATCATTATTGTATTCGCGGTGAATGGTAAGTCCAACCCAACCAAACCCAGTGCTAGTTACCTGGTCTGCAGCCGACTCTTTTGGCAAGCCTGCAATTGATTCCGGCAATGACGCCAACACTTTGTTGCCGATTTCCATTTCCACACCCAGCATAGCCTGTTGAATGGAATATCTAGCCTCTCCATAGCTGCCAGATTTGTAAGAAGTCTGAGCATCCGCAATATTGGCATTAACGTCTGGTGGCGTAGTGATCAAACCTCCACCGGAATTATTGGAAGGCCCCCCGTTGTTGCCAGGACCTCCTGCTCCATCTTGCCCTCCCGGATTATTAGGGTTATTTTGATTGCCGCCCAACCCTAGTTTCTTGTCAAGAGCTTGTTCGGCTTTTTGAGATGCCTTTTGTTTTATTTTATTCAACAATTGGCCTGACGCAGAAAATGAGCCAAGAGAAAAGGCTATTCCTGCCACTAAAAGGTACTTTGCACGCATCATACTGATCAGGTGATTGATTTTTTGGAATTCAAAGTTAATAAAATTTGAAGGTGCCTCTCACTAAGCAATTGCAATGCCGAATGCGGCTTTTCTGGAATTTATCAGACACATTTGGCTGTGAATGCACACAATCCACCAAATCACGTATAATCGTAGGAAAAGTTTCAAACCACAAAATGAAAGATTATAAAAAGTACTTCATCGTTCCGGCTCCGCCAGAAGATGTCTACCTCGCACTTACTCATCCCAATACATTGCACCTCTGGACGGGGGAAGAAGCCATCATGTCGGCTGAACCGGGCTCTGAGTTTTCTCTGTGGGATGGAAGCATCGTGGGTAGAAACCTTGAGTTCGAGCCCGGCAAAAAATTAGTTCAACAATGGTATTTCGGTGATCAGCCGGAAGACTCCATTGTCACCATAAAACTTCACACTGATACAAACGGCACCTCAGTTGAGTTGCGACACACCAATATTCCCGATGAAGCTTATGATGACATCGTGGAAGGATGGAACGAAACTTACTTTGGCGCCTTGATAGACTTCTACGAGGAAGAAGATTAGTTCTTGCGCAGTGTTGGATATTTTATTCCCAACTGCTCGAGATAGCTTCCATATTTTGTCTCATCGTAGTAATACTTCTGTAGTTCTGGTTTGAACTCCTTCATTATACTCTCGTTGAGATAAGTCGCAGGCTTGTCATCTTTCCCGATCATCGGTTGGTACTTGATCTTACTGCTCTGCTCATTCTTGAAGTAACTCCATGCACTTTCTACCAGCTCAGGCTTTGTTATCAAATCAAGAATAGTCATGGCCTGCACCTTGGCTCCAGCTACTACTCCTTTGTGGGCAATTGGAGTTGCCATGGCGATAGCGTTTGACCAATGGTGTCCTTGTAGGCCGGGGATGTTGGATGGGTAACTCAAAGTTACGGTTGGCACCTTCCATGAAATATCTCCGATGTCATCAGATCCGCCACTTTGTGGTGTGGTAATGGGTCCACGAAGTTCATCAATCTTAGAGGGCATACCAGTAGTGTCTCTTTTCGAATTCACCTCACGTTGAACAGCTTTCGCCAGCATCTGGTCCTCATTGCTCCATTGAGGAAGCCCAACGGTTTTGATATTCTCATACATGGTCTCCGCCACGGTTTTGTTAAAGTGACGCGGCCATGCCGATCCCAATATCCTTCTCTCAACTGTAGTGCCAGTCATCATCGCGGCACCGTCAGCTATCTTATTACCCTTTTCATACAACTCCATGATCTCCGGATAGGTGATCTGACGGTAATAAAACCAGATGCTTGCTTTAGATGGAACGACATTCGGTTGATCACCACCGTTGGAAATAATGTGATGCGATCTTTGAAGTGGCTCCAAATGTTCCCGCTGATACTGCCATCCCACACTCATCAGCTCTGCAGCATCTGCCGCGCTTCGCCCACGCCAGGGCGCTCCTGCTGAATGAGCCGACTCTCCGCTAAAAGTATATTCGACTGAAATCAAACCTGTTCCCCACGCTTCTCCCCAGGACACGTTAAGGTTCGAACCTACGTGGGCAAATAGACAAACATCAACGTTATCAAAATAGCCATCACGAGTGAAGTATGCTTTCGTTCCCAACTGCTCTTCCGCTATGCCAGGCCAAATCACCAAGGTGCCCGGCAGTTTTTCTCTTTCCATAATTTCCTTGACAGTAATTGCCGCAAGCACATTCATCGGCACTCCTGAGTTATGTCCTTCTCCATGGCCGGGCGCGCCCTCAACGATTGGATCATGATAGGCAACTCCAGGTTTTTGAGATGCTTTGGGGATACAATCCACATCACTACCCAACGCGATTACGGGCTTCCCATTACCCCACTTCGCCATCCAGGCAGTCGGTATCCCTGCGATACCCATTTCAACGGTGAATCCATTCTCTTTCAAAATGCCAGTGATGTATTTCGCAGTCTCATACTCCTGAAAACCAAGTTCAGCAAAGCTGAAAACTTTGTCGACCATCACTTGCGCCATCTTTGCTCGATCCTGAATTTTTTGAGCTGCTTCGGCTTTTATGGCTGTGACTTTTTTGGTTGACCACTTTGGTGCCTGCGCAAATGCAACTATTGATAGGAATGACAGAAGAACGGTAGCGAGAAATCTCATAACTATTGGGTTTAGATTCAACCAAAGTAACAGAATAACCTCAATTCTCCAGTATGAATTACACCGATGGAATCTGAATTTGTTCTCCTCAATTCCTTTATTTGTATTAGTCGGCTTAGTCACATCTTACCACCAATATGAGACTGATTTACGTTCTTCTTATTTTGATCAATTTCCAGGCAGTGTTGGCACAAACTCCGGCACAACCTTACTTCGAATGGACCAACTTACCGTTCCCAGCTGAAGAGTATCACCAACGCAGAACGAAAATGCTTGAGTTGCTCCAAGGGAAGGGAATATTTCTATGCCCTTCAAGTGATGGATTGTCGCATGGAGAAACTTTCAGACAATTGGATGACTTCAATTACTTCACGGGACTGGAAGTTCCAAACTCGATGTTGGTTCTGGATGGATATAAAAATGAAGTCATTCTGTTTGTTCCTGAGCGGGACTTTCGCTTTGAAAATGGAAGCCGTAAAAATGATTTTCCAGGTCGCGCGCTACTCGTTGATGACCAACTAAAAATCAAAACAGGAATCAGTGACCTGCGGAACGCTGAGACACTTCATTCGTTTATTCAGGCCGCGCTGAATGAAAGTCATCTTTTCTTTATTAATACCAACTCAAATGGTGACATCAGCCATTTAGAAACTTCTTTTATTAATTCGTGGTCTATTGAGGAGTTGCTCATCCATCACTTACAACAAAAGTTTCCGACCGCGACTCTGCAAAATGCATACCCCATGGTTGCCCAATTGCGAATGGTCAAATCAAAGCGGGAAATCGAAATGCTCAGAAAAGCGGCTGACATTACGATGGCTGGCATTCGGGTCGCTGCAAAATCTATTCAGCCAGGTGTTGATGAGCGAACGCTTGAGGCAGACCTGGAAGCACAATTCAAACGGCAAGGATCTCCTCGAATTCCATTTGCATCCATCATAAAATCAGGACCGAATTCCCTATGGCCCTGGCGAATTCTCGCTGCCCACTACGAAAGGCGAAACCGGAAAATGAATGCTGGTGAACTTGTCATCTTTGATGTGGGTTGTGAATACAATTACTATGTAAGTGATATGGGTAGAACCTTTCCGGTGTCTGGCAAATTTACAGAGGAGCAAAAGAGAATCTTGAGAATGGAGACCGCGGTGGCTGACGCGATCATTAGCGCCATTCGACCCGGCATCACGTTTAGGGATTTGAAAGCTGCAGCTGAAAGGGCAATCCCTCCAGATGAAAAGAAGTACATGCAAGTCGGCTTGCACTTCGGTCATCATCTGGGCATGAGCAGTGGCGACCCCAACGACCCTGATGCTAAACTTGTACCCGGCATGTGGTTCACAGTTGAGCCTTGGTATTACAATCATGACGAAGGCATATCGGTATTCACCGAGGATGAAGTATTGGTGACCGAAGACGGGCATGAACTAATCACAAAGTCACTGCCAAGAACGCCTGAAGGCTTAGAAAAATTAATGAGAGAAAAATGAGCTTGAAGAATTTAGATAGTCTAACCGGGTCTTTCAATGCGAGTGAAAGATTTCCATTGTTGTTTCTGGGTCACGGAAGTCCTATGAACGCAATTGAGGAAAATGAGTTTGTGCAAGGTTGGCGAAAAGCCGGAGAAAACCTGGAAAAGCCAAACGCCATACTCTGCATTTCTGCCCATTGGGAGACAAAAGGGACGCAAGTGACCGCCATGCTGCAGCCCCCCACGATCCATGACTTTTATGGGTTTCCTAAGGCGCTTTATGAGGTAGACTATCCCGCGCCAGGCAGCCCTGAACTCGCAGAAGAAACGAAGCAGACAATTAAATCAACTCAAGTAGAGTTGGATCACAGTTGGGGACTTGATCATGGAGCATGGAGTGTTGTTAAGCATCTCTTCCCAAATGCCGATGTGCCAATTGTACAAATGAGTCTCGACTCCACTCAACCTCCGGCTTATCACTATGCATTAGCTAAAGAACTCAATTCGCTCCGAAGAAAAGGTGTGTTGATAGTAGGAAGTGGTAACATGGTGCACAACCTTAGAATTATGGATTGGGGTAAACCTAACGAAGGCTATGACTGGGCGCAGGAGGCAAACGAAAAAATGAAAAAGTACATCCACGATGGAGATCACCTCTCGCTTGTCAACTATAATTCAGGCGGAAAGGCTATGCGACTTTCAGTTCCAACACCAGAGCATTACCTGCCACTTTTATATATCTTGGCGTTAAAAGAGAATGATGAGAATGTTCAAGTCTTTAATGACAAGACAATCATGGGCTCAATTGCCATGACATCAATCTCGATTAACTCCAACACTTGAAACATTTCTCACGTCTCATTCTTCCGGGGATTATTCTTCAATCTGTGCTGATTGGTGGCGGCTTCGCAACGGGGCGAGAAATTGTTGAGTATGGTGGTCAGTATGGAGCAAGCGGCTGGGTTAGCGGAGTTTCGATTTTTTTTGGCTTTTCACTACTGGCGATTCTGTCATTTGAAGCTTGTCGCATCTGGCATGTCTTTGACTACAAATCACTTTTGAAAAAACTCATCGGGCGGGGGTGGATTTTGTATGAACTATCGTACCTGATGCTCGGCATTCTTATCATCGCTGTTATGGCCTCAGCCGCAGGTGAGATTCTTCACAACACCCTAGGGTTAGGCGTTTGGGTTGGCATTGTACTCATCATAGCCTTGGTTGGTTTCCTTAACTACATGGGAGAGTCCTTTATCGCCAGGATGAAGACCATTGGGACTATTGCCTTATTCCTTGCTTATACTTTATTCAGTTTCTCCGTGTATTCAACACATGCCGACTCAATCGTCAATGTGTTTACACAGTGGAACACATCCTACCATGAGGAATCCAGAGGCACTTGGCTTTTAATTTGGATTGGGATCACTTATGTCGGTTACAACCTTGGGGTATATCCCTCCACTTTTTTTACTGTCAAGAATATTCAATCGCGAAGAGAAAGCGTGATTGCAGGAATCATTGCCGGATTGTTGATGACCATCCCCTGGTTCTTAACCTACTTTGCAATCATGGCGTATTATCCTTCGCATGATGTGCTGGATGCCACGGTTCCCTGGCTAAAAATGTTGGAGACATTCGGATCTTCTTATGTGATCATTTTCGGAATTGTAGTAGGCTGGACACTGGTGGAGACAGCAACAGGTGTGATCCACGCATTCATTGGGCGAGTTGAGGTTGACATTAAACTAGCGACCGGCAATCATCTATCAGGATTAAAAAAGGCGATGATTTCAACCATCGCCCTGATTGCCGCTATGATTCTCGCCCAAGTCGGAATCATTGACTTGATTGCCAAGGGCTATACTTTTATGGCCTACGCGATGATACTTTTCTATGGCGTACCGTTGATCATCGCGGCACCGAGGTTACTCCGAAATAAGGCGGAGTCTATTTAGCCAATCCCGCTTCAGCCACTGTCACCAGTAGGATGAATTTGATGGCATCCGCACCCTTGTTGTTGACCCACCATTCATGCAATGCATGTGCGCCATTTCCATCACCTCCGCTACCAAGTGTAACAGCCGGGATTCCTTTTGAAATGGGAATATTGGAATTGGTTGAGCTTGGTCCAGTCGCCACGTCATTGACAAACAATTTAGCGGCTGCCATAGCACGCTGAACCAAAGGCAAATCATCTGATTGGAAACCAGAAGGTCGCGACCCGATCTTTTCGACATTCACAGTTAATGCAGGGCCACGTTTGATGTTCTTATTGTAATCAGCCAAAGCCCTTTGCATGGATACATTGAAAATGGAATCAACTTTTCTCAGTCGTTCGGGATCAACTGATCGCATATCCACCTCCATCCACGACTCAAAAGGAATCGAGTTTACAGATGTGCCTCCTCCCATACGCCCAACATTAAAACTCGTCTTCGAACCAGTGGCGGTAAACTGTCCGGCTGCCTCAGAAAAATAATCAATTGCCTTACCCATTGCATGGTGGGGATTTCCCAATCCAAATGCGCCCCATGAATGTCCACCCGGACCTTCGAAAGTCACTTTGTATCTAACCGAGCCTAGACCGCCAGATACAATTCGGCCAATATCCCTGCCATCAACAGCAATCCATGAGTCAATCTTTAAATCTGAATTGTTGAAAATGTATTTCATGCCGCGCAAGTCGCCCAGGCCTTCTTCGCCCACGGTGCCTACGATCAGAAGATCAGCTTCAGTCTCAATGCCTGCCTTCTCCAACGCCCTCAACGTTGTCAGCACCGCTGCCAACCCCCTTGTGTCGTCACCAATACCAGGCGCTTTTAGCGTGTCTCCCACTATCTTCACTTTCACGTCTGTCTCTTCAGGAAATACAGTGTCTAAGTGGGCATCCAGACCCACTGCGCGTCCTCCTTTCTTCCCTTTTCGTTCAGCAATCACATTGCCTTCTTTATCAATCCAAACCCTATCAGCGCCAGCTTCCTCCAACATCTTGGCATATTGCTTTGCTCGCTCCATCTCTTTGAATGGGGGTGCAGGAATCTCGGTCAATAAGATATGATCTCGTCTCGTTTCTGGTTCCAGTTCATCGATAATCTGAAACGCTTTGACTACTGACTTTTGTTTCGCCAGCTTCTCCATGTCTTTTTGGTAGTCGGTAGTTGACTTCGGTTTTTGAGCATATGAGCCGATGGCTAAAGCCGCGAAAAAAACAGTAATAAATCTATATCGCATGTGCATTATTTTATTAGGTGGTGAAGTTTACAATTTAGGAAGTAAAATTAAGTGGTGAATTGGCTTGGGCCGATCCCGTTTAAACTTGAGCATTACCATTGATCAATGATGTGAACTGAATATCAATCGGGAAAGCGATCGCAAACCAAATCGTGTGCAGTCCCGTTGATATAATAAGAGCATTTTTATGCTTGTCTCCGGAGCGTTCCACGACCTGTTGCAGGAATAATTCCTGTCGGATGTGGTCTTACGTTTATTAATTCAATCATTCTTGAAACAAAATTGTGTTATTATGAAAAAGCTTATGATATGTGCCGCGTTGTTTGTCTTCATCAGTGGCTCTGCCTTTGCGCAAGCTCAGAGTTTGTTATATCCTGAGAGCAAAAACTTGAAAGTGGATGAGGTGCCGATTACTATCTTAAATTCATTTGAAAAAGATTTCGCCAATAGTATACGGCCAGATGATGGAAAGTGGTCGGTGACCTACATTGAACAACCCGAAAAAGGTAAAACTTATCAAAGATTTCGACCTGTTTCATTTTCATTCAAATCGAAAAAGAAGGGAAGTGACAACATAATTATTACCTATTCACCTGAGGGCGAATTGAAGTCCGTAGAGGGTATAACTGCACACACGGGTGGAGGTTGATCAAACCATTGGTTCGAGGTAGTACAAAAGGGTGGTTTGAAATCACCCTTTTTTTGATAATCGCTCATTCACATCTGGCGTGGCAAATGTGTAGTTTTACATCATAATAAGGTGTTTGAATGCGTACCTGCTCACTCATTGCCCTCTGGTTGCTGCTGTTAGCATCCTGCAAGGAAATCTCATTTAAGGAGCCTCAGCCTGCAGGTGTTCCCGCACTAACTGAAATACCAGCAAATCTCCAGGGTCATTATCTTTCATATGACGAAATAACGGGTGAGGAGTCAGATACCTTGATTATCGAGTCATGGGGATATCATTTCAAAGACAAGGAAGATAAGGACTGGCTGGGCAGTGGCCATCTTAGTGATTCGCTCGTGGTCAAGTTTTATCAAAATTATTATTTCATCAATTTTAAATCAGGTGATCAGTGGGTCCTTCGCCTGGTACGACAAAAACCGTATGGTGGCATTGAATTCCTTTCCATCGACATTCAGGACGATGCCAAACGCAAGGAAATGCTCAGGAAGATTTCAAGGAAGCTTGATGTAAAAGAGATCCATCGTGATGAAGATACCTTTTATCAAATCCGACCCACAGCTGCACAACTCATGCAGTTGATCAAAGAGGGATACTTTACAGGACCTGAACTGAGCAAGGTAAAGTAAGCAGTAAGCACAAATTAAACATTTTGTATAATGCATTTTGTATAATGCATTTTGTATCTTTGGGGTATGGCCACCAAAGTCACCACACCATTTCCCGTCTCAGGATATCTCGGCCCCGCTTACTTCTGTGACCGCCAGGAAGAGACGCAGGAACTATTATCGGCCCTTGGTGGCGGAAGAAATGTTACGCTCTTTTCGCTGCGCAGGATGGGCAAAACTGCCCTGATACGTCATCTTTTTCACAAGCTATCAACCGAAAAAGCTTATCAAACGCTTTATGTTGATATCATGCCAACCTCTGATCTTAAGGGGTTTATTAATCAACTGGCCACGGCTCTCGTTCAGACCTTTCCCGAAAACACATCGCTCGGCAAAAAAATGTGGCAGTGGATAAAAAGCTTGAGACCACAGGTCTCCTTTGACCCTTTCAGCGGGCTCCCCCAGTTGTCGCTTGATATGGTGCGCGCGGAGGAGCAACAGGCAACGATCAGAAGTTTGTTCAACTTCCTGGATGACAGCGGCAAAAAGTCGGTGATCGCCATTGATGAGTTTCAGCAGATCACGCGCTATCCCGAAATATCAACTGAAGCCTGGTTGAGATCAGAAATCCAATCCTTGAAAAATGTCAATTTCATTTTCTGCGGAAGCCAAAAACACCTGCTGCTCGAAATGTTCAATTCTGCCAAGCGGCCCTTCTATGCGAGCACACAAATGCTACCCATCAGTACAATCGGTAAAGACGCCTACGCAAAATTCATTACAAACCATTTCAAGAAAAGTGGGACAACAATTGATGCTGTAGAAGTTGATTATATTCTTGATTGGACGCGTCAACATACTTTTTATGTGCAATCGATTTGCAATC
This sequence comes from Cyclobacteriaceae bacterium, assembly GCA_035344095.1. Lineage (GTDB taxonomy): Bacteria > Bacteroidota > Bacteroidia > Cytophagales > Cyclobacteriaceae > ELB16-189. The sequence goes on from DAORAG010000044.1 coordinate 10,386, forward strand.
GACTATATCAAGTCGGCTCCAGGAAGATTACCAAAGAAGCGATTCAGTCTGTTATCGAAAAAATCTTTCAGGAAAACGAAGCGGTGTATTTCACTTTCCGCGAACTACTCACCGGCCCGCAATGGGCACTGCTAAAGGCCATCGCTAAAGAAGGGCGTGTATTTGCTCCGACAGCAATGGCCTTCATTCAGCAGTATGATCTTGGTTCTCCGGCCACAGTGAAAAGATCGCTGGAATCGCTGCTCGATAAAGAGATGATCTTCAGGGAAAGCGACATCGAGGGATCCTACCTTCAGGTTTATGATCTGTTCCTCAGCCGCTGGCTTGAGTACAACCAGTAAAAAAACGGCTAGTTATTCTTTTTCTTTTTCAACAGGCTATTGAGCTTATTTTGCAGTTGCTGTGCAGCATCCTTCTTCAGCGTATCCAGCGGTTGCTGTGTTTGGGTTTGCGTTTGTTGCGTCTGTGTTTGTTGTGTCGAATCCTTTTTCTCCGGTGTCTTGAGTAAATTTGAAATCGCTTCCTTTGCGTTACCTCCGCTGATTACTTCCTTCACTACTTCGGTGGTCTTTTCCTTCACCACGTTGGTGACGGCTTCTTTCACTTGTTGCTTCTGTTCTTGGGCTAACAGAATCACCTTGGGGTCATCATAAGTACCACCAACAGAAAGTGGTAAAGTGATTTCTGAAGATGTGTTGGTGTTGCCCGTAAATTGTCCCAATGTAGACTGTAGCTGGCTGCCCAATTTGCCTGCTGGCACTTTCATGTTGAGCTTATACGAAATCGAGCCATCCAGTCCGGTACTTCCAGATACATTGGTAAGGTAGTTTCCGAACTTAACATCAAATGGCTGAACACTGAAGCGTCCGTTGCTAATGGCAGCAGACATTAACACGTCACTTAGAGTCACCTTGTCTGTATCACTTAATTTGGTAAGTGATGTAACTCCTGAAACAAGCTTAGATTGGGTCAAAGCCGCCTGCGCTACCTTAATCAACCCGTCACCATTTACTGTGGCAAGGTTTGGCATCATGGTAGGCAGCAACTCGCCACTGATTTTAAAGTCCGTGCTGAAGTCACCACTTACTAACCCTGCAATAGGCGCATAGGTCTTAACAATAGAAAATGAACTGGCAGCCTGTTGGATCGCCAGGTTTTGAATCTTCAATGTCATGTCATACTTCGGATGATTGATATCCTTGGTGTTGTACGCACCGCTAAGAAGGAACGACCCTCCCAGCATATTGAACTTCAATCCGTTTAAGTTGGCAATTCCATTTTTTACGATTACATCTCCCGCGGCATTGGTAATGGTGTAATCCATCATCTTCACTGTCTTAATTGAGGAGTGTAACACGAAATCGATATTTTCCGGAACTGGAATTACACCATAGGCCTCATCTCCTGTTGTTGCTGTCGTCTCTTCCGTATCGGTCATGAATTCATTCAAATCCAGAAGATTGGATTGAAAGGACACATCTCCGCGAATAGTTTCGTTGCTTCCAAACATGTAGGCAATGTAGTTGCTCACCTGTCCACTCACGGTAAAGTCGCTCTTTCCGATGGTTCCAGATGTTGTCTTGAGTTCGATCTTTCGTGGATCAAAAACGGCTTCTGATTTAGTGATGGTAACCGAATAGGGTAAATCCGATGCACTGTATTTGAAGTTCTCTAATGAAGCTGTTCCGCTTGTTGGCAATTTATCATATCGCTGCGCATCGAGGTCAGACATTCTCCCTTTCGTCTGAATATCAGCCTTTACCTTGCCAGCAAGGGTCATGCCTTCGATTGGGAAGATTTTTGTCATTTTCTCCAAATCGATTCCTCCATTTGCCCTTACGTCCCAGTTGTAGTCGTCCAGGTTTTGAATCGTCATGTCGGCCACAAACTTCTCTCCGTCCATCGTCAACGCAAGATCTTTTACGTTAATCAATGTCTCTGCCATCTTGCCGCTGGCATTCTTCACCGTTGAAGTGAAGTGTAAGTCTTCGATAGGGAGCGGGAATTCGGCTGACTTCACAAATCCATCATTCAATGACATGGCCACATCTATTGCTGGAATTACTTTCTTTATGCTATCATAGACGCCCTTGGCGCTTGCATCCACGCTGAACGAACCACGCATGTCCAGCCCCTCCATCGGAAACATTTTACTCAGTTCCGCTAAATTCAATTTGGCCTTCACGTTACCATCCATCTTATAGTTCCGTAGGTTTTCTATTAAGATTCTTGCATCGACAGGGTTGT
>DAORAG010000045.1:0-12488 GCA_035344095.1 Cyclobacteriaceae bacterium
TCAGGTTTAAGAGCGATGAGTGATTTGAAGAAGGTCCTAGTGGTCTACCGGCAGGATGCGGTAAGCACAGACATAAAGAAACAATTCGATCGGGCTGGCTGGTACGTTCATTTGGCTCATAATGGACTAGACGGTCTAATGGCCGCCCGGAGAGAGAGTTTTGGATTGATTGTTTGTGCCATTGACCTGCCGGTGATCACAGGCATAGAGATGGTGCGTGCAGTTCGAAATTTTTCCTTTAACATGACTACACCTGCCGTGTTTGTCGATTGGGTCGGAGAAAGCGTTTATGACGAAATTCTTACAAAACTAAATGCACGAGTCGTTGCTCCTGACGATCTCACCATCTTCTCTTTGTTAAACGCGGCTGACAACCGGTCAACAGCAAAAGTAGTTACGCTTAATCCACAACGTTCATAACAATTCACTTATACAACAACTCATGTACGCTGACATCCATTGTTATCCTGGTAAAGTAGCTTACGACTCGCAGGCAATGACGATGGATGACCCTGACCAAGGTGCTACGGATCCCTGGAACATTCCACAATCCAATCTGGAGGACCAGATCAAAGGCAGGCAGGCAACGGCTTACAGTCAGTGCGACCTGGTAAAAAGCACCCATGCACGCGTCAAACTTATGTTTGCCGCACTCTATCCTATCGAAAAAGGCTTTTTCTATGGCAGCAACGGAGGACGTATCACCAAAAAAATAATGGGTGAATACTTCAGGCGATTTCATTTTGAAGGTGAAATATCTGCCAACGACTGGCTGACGCGTCAACTGCGCACGCAACCTGGCCTTGAAAAAATTAAACATTCTGAATTACACTTTTTGCAAAACCGCCTCACACGATTACCGCTTGATCGAGTGATGTTTCTTCAGAATGGTCACTACGACTACTTTGAGGAGCTCGTTCGCGAATATCGTTTCTACCTGAGCAAGGCTGGTGAAAAAACCATGACTCCGGAAAAGCTTCGCCTTGAGCCGAAAGGACCGCGGCAGCGATGGGAAGGAGTGTATCAACTGGCACAAAACGGCTCAGATGTGTTGTACCGCCTTCGTCCGGACAACGATGATGTGGTAATCGTTTTAACGCTTGAAGGTATCCACGCTCTGGGCGTGGGAAACCCAGAGGATGAGTTTTTGCGCCCCGGTGAAATGCCTCGCGATGTGAGCATAGGTCGTCTAAAGAGCCGCATCAGGCAGCTGAAGGGTGAAGAGAGCCTTGAACACAGCACCATTAAAAAGTGGGAGCACTGTCCTTTGTTCATCACCTTCGCGCGCCATTTTAATAATACCCTTTGCGGCCACGCTCACAGTCTTCCGTCTCTTTCACGCTACCTGTATGACCAGCGAAAAAATATGGATAAGGGAGTGCTAAAGAATGCTGCCTTTGATGTAATGCTGGAGTTGCTCGGTCTTGACAATGACCTGGAGGCGACTGGCTCAAAACGCATTTTGATAGATGTTAAAAATATGAGTGCTGCTTCCAGGCAGGACTTCTACCGGAGAATCATCAGGCCACACAATCGCAGACCTGAAAATGCGCTTTCCAAGATTCCAGTCATCGCAAGCCATGTTGGGTACTCAGGTATCGACAGTCTTGACACCCTTGCTCTCAATGCGCATGCGGGTAAAGAGGACGATGACTTTCAGGTAAACGGGTTCAAAGCATGGAACATTAACCTGAGTGACGAAGATGTGATCGAGATACACGACAGCCAGGGTCTAATTGGAATTTCTCTCGATCAACAACTACTTGGATTTTACCAAGGATCATGGATGGCGGGCCTACCCTTTTTATCCGCAGAAAAGAGGAAAGCTAAAAATTTGCTGGCGCGAACATTGGAGCAGTTCATTAGAATTCCTTTCGATTACAACTTACCTAACCCGATGAAGGTCTGGGATATCCTTTGTTTGGGCACTGGCTTTGATGGAGCGAATAATCCACTTAACGGGTATGCCACGGTGCTGGAAATGAATCGGCTGGAAGATGACTTGACAGAGATTCTTGATCGGATGAAACGCGAGCAACCCCATTGGTTTGGCCACAATAGCGGAGAAACACTTGCTCGAAAAATCTGCTTTGAAAACGCCTATGACTTTGTTGTGGAACACTACCGATAACGCTTAATCAATGGATACTCAATTGAAAATCCTGATTCTGGAAGACTCACAAGAAGATGTGTTGATGGTGGAGCGCACGTTGAAAAAGGAAAAGATGCAATTCTCACTTTATCAGGTAGATGACAAGGATGAGTACGTAAAAGGCCTCAACTCCATTAAGCCCGATGTGATTTTATCGGATCATACTTTGCCACAATTCAATTCAGTTGAAGCGTTGGAAATTTGTCAACGAATTGGAGTAAATGTGCCATTCATTTTAGTAACGGGGACGGTGTCAGAGGAATTTGCTGTAACGTGTTTAAAAAACGGTGCCGATAACTATGTATTGAAAGGAAATCTCAGCCGGTTGCCGATGGCAATTACCGCGGCACTACAGCAACGTGAGGCAGAAAGAAATCGAAAGCAAGCAGAAAAATCGCTTCACAAACAAAACCAGATGCTGATCAAAGTAAATCAGGAACTTGACCGCTTTGTATATAGTGCCTCTCACAATCTCCGCTCACCATTGATGTCCATCCTTGGGCTATTGAATATTTCACGAAAAGAAGTTCAAAATGGGGATGTCAGCCATCTGCTCGAGTACTTTGACATGATGAATGAAAGCATAGACAAACTTGACAATACCCTGAAAGAGATTGTTGATTATTCAAAAAATGCGCGCATTGACATCAAGGTTGAAAAAATAAACATCCGTAAGCTGCTAACAGAATGTCTTGAGAAACTTAAGTTTCTGGAAGGAGCCGATCGGTTGAAGACAGAAATAGAAATTGACGGTAGTGATATTATTTATTGCGACAGCTATCGTCTTAGTGTAATCTTTGTCAATCTGATCTCAAACTCAATCAAATACCGAGACATTAATAAAGAAGAAAACAATTTGGAGATCCATGTAAAAACAACGCCAACAAAAACCTTTGTAAGCCTCACCGACAATGGGATTGGTATTTACGAAGATTATGTTGACAAAGTGTTTGAGATGTTTTATCGCGCTTCGGATAAAAGCAACGGTGCAGGACTCGGCCTTTACATTGTGAAGGAAACTGTTGAAAGGCTCAAAGGGAAAATTTCCATGGAGTCTGCAGTCGGGGTTGGATCAACAGTTGATCTCGAATTCCCATACGGAAATACCAATTCTGTGAGATAGCCATTTGCCCCGGTCTGCAATTGAAGTTTTACTTTAAGTCGATGACGCAGCTGGAGGTATTCTTGCCTGCGCAAGAATGGATTCCATGCTGAAATATTACTTCAGTGTTGTTTTTGAGTTAATAGCCTCGGATGCGGTTGAACTTCAAGCCGTTAATTTCCGTTATTAGTATCATAAACCACTACACCAAAATGAAGAGTTTACCCAAAATCGCCATCCAGGCGTCATTGGATGAGCTTGACGGATTACAAGCTGAGCAGGTTCTGCTCTACATCAAAGGCTTGCTAAACAAACCTCGTAAGAACAGAGACTATTACGAGTTGAAGCAAGAAGCGATGAAGGAAATTCGTCAGGCACTCGACAGGGAAAAGAGCCTAGAGCTCCTGGCTTAAAAACCAGCTTCCGAAGAGGAGACAGGTATTCGAAAAGGTACCTGCATGAATCTTACTCCCCTTTTGCTTCCAGTTTTATCGAAATGTTACCTGTAGATTACCCAGGTAATTGGTATCAGCTGGCTTTCACCAGAAACTGTTCGAGGTCTTTAAGCTTAAGTATGCCTTCGTAGTAGGCTTTTCCAAATATAACGGCATAGAGGCCCAATTCGTCAAGCTTCTTGATATCATCCACACCGCGGACGCCACCACTGGCTAAAATCTGCAAATCAGGAAACTGCTTACGTATCTCTTCATAGTAGGTGAAAGCAGGCCCCTCCAACACTCCGTCCCGCGACACGTCCGTTGATTTTACATACTTCAAGCCGTCCTCATAAAAACGCTGAATGTGATCGAAGAGTGTGGTCTCTGATTTTTTCAGCCAGCTTCTAAAAGCGATATGTTTACTTTTAATATCGGTGACATCAGCACCAAGTGTAACTTTTTCCCTACCATAAGATACCAGCCATGAAGAAAAGAGCTGTGGGTTGGTAACAGCGATACTTGCCACCGTCACGTGTTCCGCTCCATATTCAAATGCTTTACCAATATCTCCATCCGTAGACACACCACCGGTAAAATCAATCTTCAGGCTGGTATAGGCAGCCATCGCCTCCAGCACATGATAGTTTTTGGGGGCTCCTTTTTCAGCTCCATCCAGATCCACCAGGTGGATTCTCTCAATACCAACATCTTCAAACCGCTTTGAAAGATCCAATGGGTTCTCATCGTATGCCTTCTCGCTGGTCGGATCGCCCTTCCGCATCTTCACTACTCTTCCTCCCCTGATAGCAATCGATGGTATTACCTGAATCATTCCGCTGTGGTTAAATTTTTTCGCAAGAAACTAAGATACAACCTCGTTTTCAAAGATTTGTCAAAAGTTTAAAAATTTGGGTTAGGTGGCAATGAATTTGCATTTAACTTTAAATAACCAATTTTTCCGGCTGATGAAACCGCTCTTGTTTTGTATTTCCTTGTTTGGCCTTATTTCAATCCATTGCACCGGGCAAGCGCGTCTTCGAAAACTTCCTGCTAACGTCAACCATCCAGCCATCAATCTTACTTCTCCTTATATCAGTTTCGATGGAGGTTCGCTGATTTTTATCTCTGACAATTCGGATGAAAATCAACTTACCATGTTTTACACTACCAAGCGAGACGCAGTTAACTGGAAAGATCCCGTCATGCTGCCTCGCACGGTGAACAACCGCCTAAATTTCCTGAATGGCTTTGCATTGAATGCAGATGGCAAAACGCTCTATCTGTCGAGCCTGAAGTCGGGAGGGCTAGGCGGGTTTGACCTGATCGTGAGCCAACTGAAAGGCACTACGTGGTCTGAACCGGTAAATATTGGACTGCCGGTAAACTCAAATGGTCACGAAGCGTGCCCATCGGTCTCTGCTGATGAAAAGACCTTGTATTTTATGCGTTGCGAGAAGATGGATCAGAAATCTGCCTCCGGATGTAAAATCATGATGACAAAAAAATCACGATTGGGCAAATGGGAAGAGCCTACAGAGCTACCCGATTTCATTAACACCGGCAATTCGCAAACACCTCGAATTCTAGGTGATGGTGAAACACTGATATTTTCTTCCGATCAATTTCCGCAAGGCAAGGGCGGAATGGACTTGTATATAACGCGTTGGGACGGAACTCAGTGGAGCAAACCCCTACCGCTCGATTTCACCAATACTGATAAGAACGATCAATACGTCACTGCAGCTTCACTCGGCCGCTACTTGCTGCGCGATCAGCCCGGACCACGCACGTCAGAGTTGGTAGAAATTCTCTTCCCGGATGAACTGAAGCCTAAGGCTACACTAAAAATTGAAGGAACAGTATCTGGATTGGAAAATCCTTCTTCTCCTTACATTTCAGTGTATGATGTTAGTACACAAAAAAGGGTGTTGAACGATAGACCTGAGAAAAGTGGAGCCTTTACTTTATTTCTAAAAGAGGGGACGAAGTATGACCTTTCTGTCGAGCCTGAACGGGAAACCTACACCTACTATTCGAAGATTTATGACCTATCCGGTGACCGAATTCCACAGCTTGATAAAGTTCAGGTGAGTTTACAGCCGGTTTCGGCCGGGGTTGAGCTGGATTGCAGCATAGAGTTTGACGAGGGCACATCTACTTGTTCCAGGTCTTCTCAATTAGAACTCAAACGCCTTTCCCGAATGACCAAGGGAAATCCCGGAAGGAAGTTTGTTATTGATGTAACATTATATGGTTACATCACCGACTCTATTCAGTCAAGTCCGGACCTTACGGAAGTCATCATTGATACATTACGGTTCAAAGTCGAGAAACAAGTTCCCGACACCGTGCGCATCGACTCATTGGTAGCTGTGCTCAATAGGTTAGATTCTTTGCACAATGTCAACCCTGACACCGTAATTGTCTCAAATCAAATGTTCCGAAATCAAATCGACTCAATGCGCAACAACGCATTGATGACAGTGATGGTAGACTCGATCGCGATAAAGAAAACATATCACAATAACAGGACAGAGGCACAAGCAAGAGCGATTAGCAACTATTTGATTGCAGAAGGAACTGACGCCAGCAAATTGCAGATCAAGCACAAAGCAATTCCTGAGGCTGATCCAGACAAAAGACGGACTACTGTGAAAGTAAAAGTGGAATAAATTAAGAATCGATAGTGATCGGGACAACAACTACTGTTTTGTCCCATAAGAGAATTAACTCAAGATCTTCACCGACTTGTTCGATCGAAATTGTGAATTGTTCGAACTCCTTGTCGTGAGATAGGGAAGGCACATCCACCGTGACCACATCATTATCCGGACTTCTGTTGGCTTCTCCATTAAAGTCAACGCCCCACTGTCCCACCTCAGAATTGAAGATAACCTTCCAGTTTTGCTCACCAGGAATAGTCCACAATGAGTAAGCTCCTGCCTTTAGCGTCTGACCTTTTATGTTGAGATTCTTATTCGTTTCAAAGACACTAGCCTCGTTCGCACCTGTTCGCCAAACTTTATTGTAAGGAACAAGCTCACCAAAAATCACGCGCCCCTTTTTGTAAGGCCTGTTATAAAACACTGTAATTTTTACACCATTTTGATTGTACTCAGCAGTGGCCTCGGGGCTAAAAGATTTTGTGTAGTAGAATCGAATATATGCCAGCACCCCCACAATAATCAGGAAAAGAACACCCGTGATAATCAGGAATTTTTTCATGGTAGCAATATTTGAGATTCGGTGAGACGTGCCATCGGGTTCAACCTATTCATTTTTAACTGTACCACATAGAAAATGGTTACGGGATCAACTTTTTTTTAACCAAACGGTGGAAATCAGGCTATGTCACTTAACTTTACCCTTGAAAAGTAACAATATTATGTCAGCAATTTCAGTTGTTATCGCCCTTTTTGTACTCGCTATCGTCTCTCCATGGATCTTCCCCAACAAGATGGTGAGCAAAAATGAGCACGACATAAAACATTAGTCCCGTTCTGGTGAGGCCTGTCCTCTTATGAATGTGTGCATCTTTTGCGGATCCAGCATGGGGTCGAATAAGATCTATCAGGATACCGCTAAATCCTTTGGTCAAGCAATGGTTCAGTCAGGGTGTTCCCTCGTGTACGGGGGCGGAAACATCGGCCTGATGGGCATTATAGCCGATGAGGTAATGCGGGCTGGCGGGAAAGTGATTGGGGTGATCCCTGATTTCCTGATGAAACGAGAGGTAGGGCATACTGGTCTTAGTCAACTTGAAATAGTAAGCAGTATGCACGAGCGGAAGAAACGCATGGCCGACCTTTCTGATGCCTTCGTAGCACTTCCCGGAGGGTGGGGTACCTTGGACGAACTCGCTGAAATACTGACATGGAAGCAGCTCGGGCTAATCGACAAACCTGTAGGGCTGCTCAATGTTAATTCATTCTTTTCACCGCTCTATGAGCAAATGGAGAGGATGGTTCAGGAGGGTTTCCTTCGACAAGATCATCTCGACTCGTTTATTGTTGAAAAAATACCCCAAAATCTGTTAGCTCGGCTGGGAGTTCCTACCGTTTAGGCAGATTATCTTCTAATTATTTTTCAATAGTTTTAAGAACCAGAATCTGCCTATGCGCAAATTTCTACTGTCTTTAATACTGGCTTTGTCTTCTACATTTTGCCTGGCGCAATACTACGGCTTCAAAATTGAGTCGGACAGAAATAAGGTAATAATTCCTGTTGAAATTCTTAACAATATGGTTGTCGTGCCAGTCGTGCTCAACAATCAGATTCCGCTCAAATTTATTCTTGATACAGGTGTAAGGACCACCGTTCTTACACAAAAAACCTACAGCGATATTCTCGGGCTCGACTACTCAAAGGAAATAGTGGTGTCCGGACCGGGTAACGAAAAACTGGTGCATGCTTTTGTAACTGACAATGTCACTTTTGACCTACCCGGTGTTCATGGAAAGGGTCACTCTATGCTGGTACTTGAAAAGGACTACCTGGAACTCCGAAATTATCTTGGCGCTGAAGTTCATGGCATCCTTGGATACGAATTATTTAGTCGCTTCATCGTACAAATGGATTATGAGCGGAAAAGGATCATTCTCTACTTACCCAACAGGTTCAGGAAAAGGGGCCGGTACCAGACGCTACCCATTAGTGTTGAAGACACCAAGCCCTTTGTAACGGTAACTACACGAATGAACCCAGAGACCTCTTTGAACGCAAAACTGCTGATGGATACTGGCGCCAGCCATGGTTTAATTCTAGACCCGGAATCAGAAAAGCGAATTTCAGTTCCGGAGAAAAATTTGAATTCAATCATCGGCCGCGGGCTCGGAGGGGAGATCACCGGTAAAATCGGAAGGATCGATGCGCTCGAAATGGGGAAGTACAAAATAGAAAATATCATAGCGAATTTCCCTGACCCAAACAGCTATATGGACACATTGCTCACCAAATCCAATATCTATCGCAATGGTGCAATTGGTGGAGAAATCCTGAGTCGATTCAGTGTGATTTTCAACTTTCCAAAAGAAGAGGTCTACCTGAAGAAAAACTCTTCTTACCGCAAGCACTTCAACTATGACATGAGTGGCATCACCGTGAAGGCAATAGGTGCGCGTTTGAGAACGTATGAAATCACAAACCTTCGCCATGATTCACCTGCTGACCTGGCTGGTCTAAAGGAAGGAGATCAGATCATTGCCATCAACGGATCGATGGTCTTCAATATGGATCTTAATCATGTAAACGGATTCTTCAATTCAAAAGAAGGTAAAAGGGTCTCCGTAGAAGTAGAGCGGGAAGGTAAACGGATGAAATTCGAATTCCGCCTTGTCAATCAGATTTGATACGCACTCTTCGCAAAACGTCTAAGCTGTCCTTTTCGCTTTCTTAGCGCCTTGTAAAGATACATTTGCGTTCTTTTGAACTTCAGTGAATTGGTAAGTGCCGTGTACAGTGAATCTCCGTTGATATTCTCTTTCAGAATGTAATCCATCACCCCCACGCTGAAGACCTCCTCGTAGTTTGAATTTTTTAGAATCGCTATAGGAATGTCTTTCGTCTTTTTGTCTCTACCAAGCAGACGAACTGCATTCTTCAACTCAAGCTTTCCGATATTGTCATCAATTAGAATATAATTGGGGCGAAAATTTACCAACCGCTCCAGGATTGTTTTGATATCAAATGCGATCTCGGTGAGAATCTTTTTCCCTGGAACATTTTTGATGTTGTCAAACACCTTGCTCAACTCTATTGGGTTGTTGCCAACAAGAAGCACATTCAAATTCTCAAACCCCTGCTTTCGTTTCAATTCCACTTGCATAAAACCAACTTTCTAAGACAACAGTAAATTCCCCGCAACTGCAATACGGTAACCCTGTTCAAATGTCTATGTTTATAACGCCAAAACCGGAAAAAGTATTAATTCTGTTGTCAACATATTTTCCACAACGCTGTTTTTGATTTAAAATCCATCTTTCGATTTGAAAAATGTAACGGTCATTGGGGGAGGGCTAGGTGGTTTGATCACTGCCATTCAACTGGCAAGAGCAGGTGTCGAAGTTCAATTGTTTGAAAAGAAAGCCTATCCTCATCACCGGGTGTGCGGAGAGTTTATTTCCAATGAGACGGTTCCGTTCTTGAAATCCCTTGGCTTATTTCCTGATGAATTCAACCCTCCGTGCATTACCCAACTTCAGCTCACCTCCGTCAATGGAAAAGCAGTAAATCTTCCGCTTGACCTGGGTGGTTTTGGAATAAGTCGCTTCACATATGATAATTGGCTGCTCGAAAAGGTGAAGGCGGCAGGCGTAGCCGTCTTTTGCGAGCAAGAGATCACCGAAGTAAGTTTTCAGGATAACGTATTTCACCTAATGTCGCAAGGAAAAACCATCACCAGCGACATTGTAGTGGGTGCCTTTGGAAAACGATCGCGGTTAGACCGGATTTTACAAAGGTCATTCATTCACAAACGGTCTCCCTATGTTGGAGTGAAGTATCACATCAAAACGAATCACCCACCACAACTCATCTCATTGCACAATTTTAAGGACGGGTACTGCGGCATCAGTAATGTAGAGGGCGACAAACAAAACTTATGTTATCTCAGTCACAACAACAATTTAAAGAAGGCGGGGAGCATTGAAGAAATGGAGCGGCAAGTTCTTTTTCAAAATCCCTTTTTGAAAAGAATCTTTGAGCAATCAGAGTTTTTGTTTTCCTCTCCAGAAACCATCAATGAAATTTCTTTTGAAACCAAAGGGCCTGTTCACAATCACATACTTATGTGTGGAGACTCTGCAGGGATGATTACCCCGCTTTGTGGCAACGGAATGGCGATGGCCATCCACGCTGCCAAAGTGCTCGCGGAATTAGTAATTCCTTTTTGCAAAAACGACAACGCTTCAAGAGCGGAATTAGAACAAACCTATCGACAACAATGGGCTTCTCTTTTTTCGCAAAGGCTGTGGGTTGGAAGGCAGCTGCAAAGGCTTTTTGGTTCCACTCATACATCTGACTTCGCAGTGAACCTGGCAAAATTTGGAAGACCGATAGCGCAATACCTGGTCTCAAAGTCACATGGAACACCTTTTTGATCTAGAACCCCCCTTTGATCGCCTGGATCACCTGGGTTGAGTCAAGAAAAAAGTAAACGAAAAAGGCATTGAGGCACAAGGAAGAGATAAAGTTTAAAATCATCGTCTTCTGATAATCCGCTTTGCGCTCATCCTTAATTACAAGTATGAACCATGCAAAAAAGAAAACGACCACGGGCGCCAGTGAAAACAGGAAATACCATGCGTATTTGACAGCGTGGTAAGTGGCGAAATACCAGACAAATCCGACCGTTGCCAATGCAAAGAATACAGCCGTAAAAACAAATGTCCCCTTGATTCCCAACATGATGCTTATCGTCTTATCTCCACGCTTATCGTCTTCTTCGTGTTGGTAGATTTGTGTCATCGGATAATTGCCCAGCAGCATAACGCTTGACAGCAAGGCTGGAGTGAGCACTGATAAATTGGAGAGGTTATGCAAGCCAAGGGCATTTAGCCCTTCATAACTCATCAAAAAGGTAAAAAACCCTTGAAACAACCCAATTACCAGCCAGCCAATAATCGGATACCTCTTGAGCCTTATTAAAGGGTGACTGTAAGCCTTTGAAACCATACCGTAAATGAAAAGCATCGCGGCAAAAAGGATACTGATCTTTAGCGCCAAGAAAATAGCCAGTCCATCCATTAACAACGAAACGAAGTAAAGCGGTTTTGAAACAGGAGGTGGATTCTTTAAACCACCAATGCTTTTTTCATCCCGATCGAAGTAACTGTTGTATCCATTACTTGCAGGGTATAGCAAAACGTGAATGATTAGGAACGACCAGATAATTCTGGGTTCGGAGAAGTTTGGAGAAACACCAAGCGCAAAAAGATAGACCGGTAATAAGAAAAACGAAAAAGGAAAACGAAGGTGAAGCAGTACACTCTTAGCCAACATCACATTGAACTATTTTAACCAAGATAGCCTTTTTTGGTTTATATTGATAAATGAGCTTCATTACTTCAATAGGCACGGCTAACCCCAAACATAAGTTTAGTCAACATCAGATTGCTGACTTTATGACAAAGGCGATGGGATTATCTTCCGATGAGGCTCATCAACTGAAAGTACTCTATAGAGCCAGCGGAATCGAGACACGGCATTCTGTGATTGAGGATTACGGCAACGAGAATTTTTCATTTTATAAAAACAATGAAGCGCTGGAACCATTCCCCTCCAGCAAGGAACGGATGAAGTTGTTCCGAAGAGAGGCCATCTCATTGAGCAAGCAATCCGCTGAGCGATGCCTTTCGCAACTGACATTAGACCGAGGCGAAATCACACATTTAATTGTTGCCAGTTGCACGGGCATGTTTGCCCCAGGCCTTGATATTGAACTGATTCGTGAGCTGGGCCTGCGATCCAATGTTGAGCGGACTTCAATTACGTTTATGGGTTGCTATGCGGCATTCAACGCCATTAGGGTAGCAAAGTCCTTTTGTGCCCAGGATCAAAATGCAAAGGTGCTTATCGTGTGTACAGAACTCTGTAGCATCCATTTTCAAAAAGAAAATAATGAGGATAATATTTTGGCCAACGCACTTTTTGCTGATGGATCTGCCGCGTTAATGGTCGAAAGTCTTACAGACAAAAAGCCTGTTTTGAAAATCGAAAAGTCATACTGCGATTTAATTCCAGAGGCAGAAAAAGAGATGGCATGGACTATAGGTGACTTTGGGTTCGAGATGAAACTCTC
>DAORAG010000046.1:0-12310 GCA_035344095.1 Cyclobacteriaceae bacterium
GCGAATGAACTACTTCTTTGTCCTCTTCGCTCAGGTCCTTTTGATCCAAATAACGCTTGAGTGCATTGATGATCAATCCAAGAATAACGAGTAGCAGAACCAGAATTATAACCATTCCAATAAGAATGGCATTAAGGTAAGTCGTTGGTAATGAGGGCTGTCCGGCACCATCTCCACCCCCAGCTGTTGCCGCAGGTGCTTCGTCAGGTTTCTCCGCTTCCGCTTTCACGTAGGCCATGATCGACATAATCTGATCATCGCTGAAGGAAGTGAAAGCCGTCATTAATGTCTTGCCATTCTCTTCATAGATTTTGTTTGCATACTCGTCTCCACTGGCAATGACTTTGGATGAATTCCGAACGAAATTCTTGATCCAATCCAGAGATGGAGCGCGGTCATATACGCCAGCAAGCGCAGGACCGATAAGTTTTTGCTTCACCCGGTGACAAGCCTTACAGTTGGCATCAAATAGCGCTGCCCCATCAGCAACTACAGCGGGGTCTGAAGAAATTTCCTGTGCAAACGATGTAAAACTTAGAACTATGAGAAGGGCTGAGGCGAGATTCTTTAATAAACCAGAGATTTGGTGCGTCATCATGATTTGTTTAGGTGTCCGCTTTTATACGGAGTGGCACAAATCTACATTCGTAATGTATTATTTCAAACAAATTTTTGCGGTCGGAGGTATTATTTTGGGCACTTTTGGTACACACAATCGACTCTGTAATTTCTTCATTCCGACCATCAAATTTTCTCCCCTTCAACGTCAATTTAGAATGAGTTTAAATAGCTAAATTCATCATTCCGATGATCAGTCCATTCGAATATGTAACTGTTCTCATTTCCATCATTTTAGGATTGGGAATCACTCAAATCGTAACGGGAATTGCTGACATCATTCATCATTGGAAGCGGGTGAAACTTTACTGGCCGCATACCTTGTGGATGGTGGTCACCTTCTTTCTGCACATTCAGGAATGGTGGAACGTTTATGATTTGAGAACCCTCGACAAATGGCGGCTGCCCACATTTTTATTTATCAGCCTCTATCCGATTAACCTTTTTGTCCTTGCAAGACTTCTGTTCCCTGCTCATAATAGCGATGAGGCAGAACTTGACTACAAAGAATTCTACCTCATGAACTACAAGAAAATCTTTGCAGTTATTGTATGTTTCGCATTTCTATCAGCCATTGAGAATCTTGCTCTTGCCGGACGTGGGGTCGAAGGTGTTGCAATTCAGATAGCAATAATTTTTATTCTTGGAATCACTGCCCTTAGACGGCAGGTAAGCGAATTGGTTCATAAAGCGATCGTGCTCTTGTGGCTGGCAGTCATCGTGATTTCAGTGATTGTGAACTGGAACAGCTGGCTAATCACCTAAAACTGCCAAAACAGCCTTTTTTCATGGCTTTTGGCATAAATTAGTGGTATATTATAAACCGACCCATAGAGAAATTCAACATTCCTTGATGTTTTTCGTGGCGAGAGACAACGAGTTGGTCGGTGATCAAAATCTCAAAGCTATGATAAAAATGTGGGCCGCTAACGCCTATGTGATTAGTGATAACTTTGAGTACTATTGTGTGATATCAAAAAATAAAATCACTTAGAAATATATCTAGAACATGGAAAGCACGACAACGGAATCAAAAACATTGTCATTTAAAAAAACGCAGGCACTCATAGAACGAAGGAAAGCTGTTGTAGCCAATGGCGTGAGTGTGTTTGTTCCGTCTACTGCGGTAAGCGCAAAAGATGGAACTATTTTGGATGCAGATGGAAATCAACTCATAGACTTTGGAGGAGGCATCGGTGTTTTAAATGCAGGCCATTGCCCAGAGCCAGTGGTGAAAGCCATTCAGGATCAAGCGGCAAAACTTATTCACGCTTGCTTTAATATTTCCACCTATGAGCCGTATCTGGAGCTTGCGGAGAAACTGGCCGAGTTGATTCCACATGGCAAAAAAACCAAGGTAATGCTGACCAATACGGGTGCAGAATCGGTTGAAAACGCCATCAAAATTGCACGTCAGGCTACCAAGAGATCGGCCGTTATCTGCTTCTCGGAGGCCTTCCATGGCCGCTCAATGATGGCGATGACACTCACATCAAAAATCAATTATAAAGTCAACTGCGGGCCATTCGCTCCAGAAGTGTACCGCCTGCCCTTTCCCAATTATTATCACAGCGGGCAGGGAATGACAGAGGATGAGTTCTCAACACAGGAACTGGCCCGTCTGGAAGATGCCACTCACTCCATGGTAGACGCAAACGACATTGCCGCAATAATTTTAGAGTTGGTGCAGGGAGAGGGTGGTTTTAACGTGGCTCCCAAAAAATATATTCAAGGGCTTCGTGAGTTCTGTGACAGGCATGGAATCATGTTGATCTTCGATGAGGTGCAAAGTGGCTTCTGCCGTACCGGAAAATGGGCAGCCCACGAGCACTACGGTGTTACCCCAGATATCTCGACCTGGGCAAAATCAATGGGGTCTGGCATGCCGATAGGTGCTGTGATTGGAAAACAAGAAGTAATGGATGCTGCGGCCGTTGGGTCGATCGGAGGCACTTACCTTGGAAATCCCGTTTGCTGTGCCGCCTCTCTAGCCACGATTAAATATATGGAGGAGATAGACCTGAATGCAAAGGCAAACAAAGTAAGCAAGATCGTGAGCGAGCGCTTCGAGAAGTTGAAAAAAATATGCCCATCCATTGGTGATGTTCGCGGATTGGGCGCGATGCAGGCTATCGAGTTTGTAAAAGATGGTGATCCTTCTAAGCCGGATGAAGATACGGTAACCAAGCTGACAAAAGCCTGCCTTGATCGAGGGCTAATATTATTAAGTGCCGGAACATATAAAAATGTAATCCGAGTCCTGAGTCCTTTGGTTATCTCCGAAGAACTTCTCAACCGTGGCCTGGATATAATTGAAGAAGAACTCTTAAAAATTTCGAACTAGGATGACGCCATTTTCCATTGCCGGAATTCAAATGCATGTTTCTGCCAGCCACAGCAACGTGCCGATCATGAAACACAAGGTTGACGTGATGATGTCGGTCTATCCATGGGTGCAGATGGTGATGTTTAGTGAACTATGTCCATTTGGACCACTCACCTACCACGCGATGGATTTTCCCAATGATGTAGAGAGGGAGTTTTGTGAACTAGCCAAAAAACACGGGATTTGGTTGGTGCCGGGTACCATGTTCCAAAAGAAAGAAGATAAAATCTACAACACGGCAACCGTTATCAATCCACAGGGAGAAGTTGTGGGTCGTTATAATAAAATGTTTCCCTTTTACCCGTATGAAGTAGGCGTAACAGGTGGAGATGAATTTCTAATCTGGGATGTTCCTAAAATTGGCAAGTTCGGTCTCACCATTTGTTACGATATGTGGTTTCCGGAAACATCAAGGACACTCGCAGTGAACGGAGTAGAAGTGATTCTTCATCCAACGTTAACTGCCACAATCGATCGCGATATTGAACTTTCGATCGTGCAGGCTACTGCAGCCACCAATCAATGTTTCATTTTCGATATCAACGGTCTTGGTGATGGCGGAACAGGTCGGTCAATCATTTGTGGCCCGGACGGCAGGGTACTGCACCAGGCAAGTACGGGAGAGGAATTGATTCCAATTGAGATTGACATGGATCGAGTGAAGAGAAGTCGTGAAATGGGAGTGCTGCGGTTGGGGCAACCACTCAAAAGCTTTAGGGATAGAAATATAAAATTCGAAATCTATCAGCAGGGAGCACAACTCCCTTACCTGAATACACTTGGAAAACTACACAAGCCGACAAGGTTTGAACAAATAACTGAAGTGTTGCAGTCAAACAATGAGGAACAAGCTGTGGCTACACCGTGGTGGAATAAATTGAAGATATAGAAAATGAGTTAACTAAAGTCAGCGATCATGAAGACATCTGTGAAGCATGCGAAAAAGGAAAAACCGCTTAATCTGAAACACTTTGTGAACTGGTTTGAAATACCAGCGTACAATTTTGAACGAGCTGTTTCATTTTATAGTCAGATCTACGCCATTGAAATGGACTCCACAGAAATCAACGGGTACTCGATGGCTTTCTTTCCGGCAAAAAATGGAATTGGTGGTGCGGTGGTGACAGGCGAGGGATGTACGCCAAACACAACCGGTCCATTGCTGTATCTAAATGGCGGCAAAGATCTGGATGTGGTGCTATCACGTGTGGAGCCAGCTGGCGGGCGGGTCATCATGGGAAAAACACTAATCAACGATGCCGTGGGCTATTTCGCTCTATTTATGGATACGGAGGGGAATCGCCTTGCTTTACATTCAAAGAACTAAACGATCCGCGATGGCTATGAACAACGGAAAGAGCAATTCAAATGGAAAAAGTTCTCATCACGAAGGGCACTATTATAATATAAGTCAACTCCGTACCGAGCTATGGACCGACCTTAAGTTACAAGCCTACCAACTGGCACGAAAACGCAATAAGATCGAGCAAGACGAAGGCAAGATTCAAATGAACCGTGCCTTTAAGACACTCCGTGAAATTGAGCAATATTATGCCTTTCCGGGTTTAGACCTTCTTAACGTACTTAATGACTTTCTAAAAAACGATGAATTCCAGATTCTTCGCAACTCAATAAAGGAAGTGTTGCGACTTCTTGTAAGCGAAGACTACAGGCAAGACCCGGAATCTTTTTCATTAGGCCACCTATTGAAAGGCAAAGACCAAAAGAACCTGCCTGATCAGAAAGCGAAGCGAAGGTACTTCGAAGTATTGTTTGTGGACAAGCTCACCTCCAGGGAAGAGCAAGTGATCACCAAAAAGCTTGCTGAGGTAAGGGATCCAAAGGATCACTTTATTTATCAATTGGTTTACGCGAGATCGTTTCAAGACTCTCTGATTGCGCTGGTTGCCAATCCAAACATTCAAGCCTGCGTGATTCGATATGAAATCCAATTCAAGTCGAAGAACACCAAAGGAATACTTGAGCCATTTGTTAAGGATGTACTCAAATACGACTTCGAAGAAAATCCAGAGTATGAACTTGGGATTCTACTGGGAGAAGCCATTCGTCAACTCCGACCCGAGTTGGATATCTATTATGTAACAGACACCGCAGTCAACAGCTTGCCGGATAGTGCCTTGAAAATCTTTCAAAGGATATTTTACAGAAAAGAAGACGCACAGGAACTTCATCTCACCATTATTCGCGGCATCAAGGACCGATACGCAACTCCATTTTACACCGCTTTAAAAGAATACAGTCAAAAACCAACGGGCGTATTTCACGCCATGCCAATCTCCAGGGGCAACTCAATTTTCAAATCCAACTGGGTAGATGACTTCGGAGAATTCTACGGTAGAAATCTTTTCCTTGCTGAAACGTCTTCTACCACAGGAGGATTGGATTCACTCCTTCAGCCTACTGGACCACTGAAAAAAGCACAAGAGTTGGCCGCTAAATCCTTCGGCTCGAAGCGCACCTTTTTTGCCACCAATGGTACATCAACGTCAAACAAGATTGTACTGCAGGCTTTGGTTGAGCCGGGTGATGTTGTGTTGATTGATAGGGACTGTCACAAATCCCATCACTATGGAATGGTGTTATCCGGAGCGTATGTCACTTATCTCGACTCGTATCCACTTCAAAAGTATTCAATGTATGGCGCTGTTCCCCTTTCGGAAATAAGGGAAAGATTGCTCGTACTGAAGGAAGCCGGAAGACTTGATCATGTGAAGATGTTGTTACTGACCAATTGCACCTTTGATGGTCTCGTCTATAATGTGGAGCGTGTGATGGAGGAAGTGCTCGCCATAAAGCCGGATATGATTTTCCTGTGGGACGAAGCCTGGTTTGGTTTCGCAGCCTTTACGCACACCTTCAGACAACGTACAGCCATGTTCGTTGCCAACAAACTTTGTAAGAAGTACAAAACGGAGGAATACAAATCGCAATACAAAAAGCATCTGGCTGAGATCAAAGCGAGTGGTCAAGAGGTACCCAGAATGCCAAACCCCGAGTTAGTAAAAATTCGCGTTTACTCTACACAAAGCACGCACAAGACATTGACTTCCTTTCGTCAGGGATCAATGATTCACATATATGATGAAGAATTTGAAAGAAAGGTCGAGAACTCGTTCCATGAGGCCTACATGACGCATACTTCTACTTCGGCAAACTATCAAATTCTTGCTTCGCTTGATGTGGGGCGCAGGCAGGTGTCATTCGAGGGCTATGAACTGGTGGAGAAGAGCATCGAAATGGCGATGTTGCTAAGGGCAAAAATTAACGACCATCCCAAGCTGAGGAAATATTTCAAAGTATTGACCATCAAAGACATCATACCGGATCAGTATCGTCAGTCAGGACTTTCTGAATATTATCATCCTGAGCACGGTTGGCAACGATTGGAGGATGCATGGGAGAATGATGAGTTCGTTCTTGACCCAACCAAGATCAACTTGCATATCGGAAATACAGGTGTTGATGGAGATACTTTCAAGAACAAGTATCTGATGGATCAATTTCACATACAGATCAACAAAACTTCCAGAAACTCTGTGCTGTTCATGACCAACATAGGAACAACAAGAAGTTCTGTCAGCTATCTGATCAGTGCACTGTTAAAGATTGCGGAACAAATTGACATCCAGTTTGATTCACTCAATCCTGAAGAGAATAGAATTCTGCAAGACAAAATATATTCACTTACTGAACAGGCTCCTCCCCTACCAGACTTCAGCCACTTCCACGATTCATTCCGGGCAGTGGCAGGAATACCAGGAGGTCGAATGAGAGAGGCGTACTTCCTCGCATACCAGGAAAATAAGTGTGAATACGTGAAGCTAACATCATGTCAGGCTTTGATGGATTCCGGAAGAGAACTGGTGTCGGCAGCTTTTGTGATCCCTTACCCACCCGGCTTTCCTGTGTTGGTGCCGGGACAAGTAATGACGAAAGAGATATTGGATTTTCTGCAGGCACTTGACGTAAAAGAGATTCATGGGTATCGCCCAGAACTTGGTCTTCGTGTATTCACCGATCCTGCACTAAATCGCCATCAATCAGGTACTGCCCTGATGGGTGCCGCTGCTTCTATGGCGGGACTGGGCACCACACGAAGGGGAAAATCCACCAGCACGAAATCATAGGTGCATGGGCGGTTCCTCTGAACGTGCTTCTCTCAAAAAAGATATAAGCAAGGTCGGGTTCTTCTGTCTGGCATTCGGGGCAATGATCGGGGTAGGATGGGTGACAGCGATGGGACCATGGCTGAGAACTGCTGGGCCGATGGGATCAGCCATTGCTTTCGCCATTGGGGGTGTGCTAATGCTTTTCATTGGCTTTTGTTACGCGGAAGTCACAGCGATGCTGCCGGTATCGGGTGGTGAGGTAGCCTACGCTTACAAAGCCTATGGTAGTTCCAAATCATTTTTAGTCGGCTGGTTTCTGGCGTTCGGTTATCTGTCAGTTTCTGCCTTTGAGGCAATTTCTATAGGTAAGATTATGAGTTACCTCTTCCCGAGCATCGACAAATGGCCATTGTACACGATCGGTGGGGACGTGATTTTTGGAAGTCACTTGCTCCTGGCATTGATTTTTGTTTCTCTCATTACGTGGATTAATTATGCCGGAGTTCAGAGCTCGATGCGATTTCAGGTTTATCTTACAATTGCATTCATCATAATAGTGCTGGCTGTCGCCATTGCAGGCGTGGCTGCAGGTCAATTCGATAACTTGCACCCGTACTTCTTTCAGCAAAGTGGAAACGGTACGTTGGCCGGCATCATTGGCGTATTTGCAACAGTACCCTTTTGGCTGGTTGGCTTCGACACTATTCCGCAAGGAGCGGAAGAAGCAAAAGAATCTGTGTCCTACCGAACAATAGGAATTCTCATTCTGATTTCAATTGTGGCAGCAGTGAGTTTCTATATCGTGTTGATTATTAGTACGTCTATGATTGGCGACTGGACTTCCCTTCTCAATGCCGAATTATTTACCGCTGAAGCGTTCAGACTTGCTTTTGGCTCCGAGCTTGTCGTCAATGCGATTCTTTTCGCGATTATTATTGGCCTGCTTACCAGTTGGAACGGTTTCTTCCTTGCCGGATCTCGGGTCCTGTTTGCTATGGGGAGAGGAAGAATCATCGCACCAGCATTTGGCAAAACTCACCCCCTCTATAAGACTCCTTACCGCGCAGTACTTTTCAGTGGCATCATCACCCTGGCTGCCTCATTTCTAGGCCGTGGAGCCATGATTGCTTTTGTCGATGTTGGATCATGTTGTATTGCTGCAGCATTTCTAGGTGTATCATTTTCATTTCTAAAATTACGGAACAAGTTCCCAGGACAACCCCGCCCCTACAAAGCACCAGGAGGAAAGGCAACTGGCTACATTGGGGTGGTTGGCTCCATCCTGATTTTATTGGCTATCACAGTTCCCGGCAGTCCCGCAGCGCTGATATGGCCAATGGAGTGGGTGATTTTAATCTCACTCGCCCTACTCGGTGTGATCTTTTGGGTGAGATCCAAAAAAAGCAGAAATGCAACACCCGAAGAGGAAAGAGAATATCTTATATTAGAAAACTATAAATAGAGTTTTAAATCTGAGTATGGGGATATGAAAAAGAAAAAGGCAATACAACCCAAAAAAGTCAAGGCAGCAAAAAAAACTGCTACAAAGGCAAAAAAGCAAAAAGCAGCAAAATCTTCCGCACGTAAAGCAACTTCACAGAAAGCGAGCAAACGTGGCGAAGTTCTAAGTGGTATTTCTGATATCCGCAGGTTTTTTTACAGAAATGAAACTCCGATTTATTTTATCAGCGCCACCAACTTCAACTTGCTCGGTGCTGATGAGTGGATCAAAGGATTCAAATTCATTTGCTATATCGAATGCTTCGATGGTCTCCATCCAAATGTTTTCTCTCCCAAGGAAGAACTGCCCCACGAAGAGTTTCAAAGCATTGAAGACATCAACAATTATTTACTCGAACATAAAGAAGTCGTTGACTACATTAAGAGCAGAGGCGGTAAAGGAAAGGCTCTCTTTTTAATGTTTGATGAAAAAACAGAAAAACTAGCACGACAAAATGGTCTTGAAGTATGTTTTCCGTCAGCTAAGATGCGAAACTACATGGACAACAAAGTGAACACCAATCGAATCGCTGAAAAAGCAGGAGTACCGTGCGTACCTTATGTGTTGTCAAAAGTCAAGAGTTACAAGCATTTGCTGGATGTAAGTAAGAAAAAATTGGGAACTGATCTCGTAATCCAAACGCCTTTTGGTGACTCCGGGCATACTACCTTTTTTATCGCCAACGAAAAAGAATGGGAAAGGTATGCAGATGAAATTGTGGCGGAGAAAGAGGTGAAAATCATGAAGCGAATCAATTGCCGTGGTTCAGCAATAGAAGCTTGCGTTACACAGCACGGCACCATTGTGGCTCCGCTTATGACCGAACTTGTAGGTTTCAAAGAACTTACTCCTTATAAAGGCGGCTGGTGTGGAAATGAAATCTATGCGGGTGCATTTACTCCGTCCATTAGAAGGAAGGCAAGAAAATACACGCAACTCTTCGGAGACCAACTTAGAAAGGAAGGATACAAAGGGTATTTCGAACTGGACTTCCTTATCGATCAGGACAATGGAGAGTTGTATTTGGGAGAGTTAAATCCGAGAATCACCGGAGCCAGTTCGATTACCAATCATGCGGTGTTTGCGTTATCCGATATGCCCCTCTTCCTTTTTCACATGTTGGAGTGGATGAATCAACCTTATAAACTCAGCGTGAACTCCATCAACAGTCGATGGTTCAAGCCAGAAAATATAGACTCGTGGGGACAATTGGTCATTAAGTATACTGAGAAGGATGTTCGTATTATCACACAAGCACCTCGCTCAGGCATCTACATCATGAATGCCGATGGCTCTATCAAGTTCTCACGAATGGACACGCATCGAAGGGCTGTGGAACGAGAGAATGAAGCTTTCTTCCTTCGCATAAGCAGAAGCAATGATTATTTCTACGAAGGTGCGGACATGGGTATTTTGGTTATGCGTGGGCGGTTGATGACAGACGACTTCACATTAAAACCTCGTGCTGTTGCGTGGATCAACGCGATCAAAAACCTCTATCGCTCTGAGCCATTTTCCGTTGTTAAAGCACCTCGTGCTGAAGCTGCGGAGATTGGAGGCTTCAAAATGATGTAATCACATGTTGATCTCATTCAGCTGTATTGAAGAGGCGTCACCGGGAGAAAAGTGGAAAGCACTGTTTGATCGAACATGGCCACATTATCGCAACTGGTTTCTTTCAGAAGGTTACATGGCCCGGAAGGGGTATCTCACCTCCTACTCCGAGTTAAAAAGTAACATGCCGGAGCTGTTGCCGTTGTACGAACAACTTCTGGAATTAGTTGGAGGAGGCGACCTGGAAGGAAGGTTTCTTAGTATGTACTCACCTCCAGCTTACATGTCTGGTTGTTCCCAAGTTGCGTGGACGAAAGGAAGCACCTCGCTGATTCGGAACTATGATTACAGCTTCAAGATGTTTGAGGGCACCATGCTAAGTACGCAGTGGTTGCAGCCGGTAATTGGAGTTAGCGATTGCACCTGGGGATTGCTGGATGGAATGAACGCCAGCGGGCTTGCTGCATCTTTGACTTTCGGAGGACGAAAAGTAGTAGGTGAAGGATTCGGGATTCCAATTGTCATACGCTACATTCTCGAAACAGCCACAAACGTAGAAGAGGGGATTAATATTCTGAGCAGAGTTCCGGTGCACATGGCATACAATGTCACGCTAATTGATATAACCGGTAACTTCGCGACACTGTATCTATCACCTGACAGGCCACCCGTGGTAGTTACGTCACCAGTTGCCACGAATCACCAGGTCGAAGTAGAGTGGGGTGACTATGCCTCTCTCACCGGAACAATAGAACGCAAAAGATTTCTGGATGAAATGGTGTCCTCGCCATATGAAACCGAAACCACAATGCTCAAGCGGTTTCTTCACCCCCCATTGTACAACACTAACTTTGAAAAGTCCTTTGGGACCTTATACACCATTATATATAGGCTGGAAAGAAAAGAAGTGGAGGTCCTATGGCCTGACAATCAGATAATCCAGTCCTTTGAGCATTTTACTGAAGACCGTATTGTGCCACTAATGACGAGTGCACGTAAAGGGCTAGTGTATTGAATTAAAACTGAGGTAGCGGAACGTAGGTATTGTCTCCTGGAACTTTCGGAAATTTTTTATCCCTCCAATCCCGCTTTGCCTGCTCTAATCTTTCTTTACTTGACGAAACAAAATTCCAGTACAAATATCGAGGCTCGGGCAATGGTTGCCCACCAAAAATCATCAACCGGGTACCTGAGGTAAGTTTGATTTTACATTGATCCTCTGATTTGGAAATCAGCATCTGTCCTTGACCAATTCTATCTGTTCCGTCACTCACCTCGCCTTTGGCCACCACAAATGCAATCTCTCCCTCAAAACGGCCATGCAAATCCAGGTCATGATCAGCGGGTGAAAATAGATCCATCATAAACAATGGTGAGTGGACACGAAGAGGAGATTCTTTTCCGAACGCCTTTCCCGCTACGAGCGTCAACTCAAGATTACCCTGTGTCCATCTTGGCAGATTGGCGGATGCGATATACTGAAAATGCGGCTTAGATTCCTCCATATCTTTTGGCAGGGCAACCCAGATTTGATATCCGTGCATTACCGACTCCTTTCCATTGCGCAGTTGGGACGGAGTCCTCTCAGTGTGAGTGACACCCGATCCGGAAGTCATAAAACCTACATCACCGGGTTGAATTATTTGCACCGCACCCGTGCTGTCCTTGTGCTCAATTTGTCCCTCAAACAAATAAGTTAGGGTCGAGAGGCCGATGTGGGGATGCTGATCTACATCGATGTACTTTCCGGGACCAATTGTTGCTGGTCCCATGTGATCGATAAAAGTAAATGGTCCGACTTGTCTTTTTTGCCGAAATGGAAGAAGTCGCCCTACCAGAAAATTGCCAATATCACTAGCTCTCTCCTCTACAACCAATTTATTAATCATACCAACTTGCGTCTTTCTCTTTGATCCAAACTTATTACCAACTCAAGTTACAATTTTTAAGCTCAAACTTATAAATCACCCAGCTCAGGTGAATATGATTGTACCCGACATTGTCCGATTCATACTATTAAGGCAAAGTGTTCTTTAATAACATTATTGGTAAAATACTAATGCCCGACTATGTCAATAGAAAACACTCACCTTATTTCTATAAATCGATCTCGACTAAGCA
>DAORAG010000047.1:0-12248 GCA_035344095.1 Cyclobacteriaceae bacterium
ATTTGAAAAACTATCCCATTCGGAATGTCTTGATCATCAACCGAACCAACGACATCGTAGTTTAAAACGATTCCATCAGTGAGAGGGTCGGAAGAGGAATTTTCAAGGCCGGGCAACGGTGACTCGGGAAATTGTGCATACCCGATAAAGTTGCTGGGGTCATCGAAGTTGATCACCCAGATGTTCATATAATCTTCAGAAGGCCAATAGCTCAATGCTTTGAATTCAGCATTTTCCGCCAGGGTCCATGAAGATTGGGTTCCCTGTACCCGTTGAATGCCGTTGGTCGCGAGCCCCTCCGGATCTTGTTTCGCCAGTACAAACTCGATATCAAGACTGCCAGCCACAGGTAGAAATTCGGCTGGTGTTTGACTGGCGTCTGCATTAAGTCGTTTGAAATCTTTGTTGAGCACATTAATCTGGGAGATGATTTGAGCATCACTGATGTTGGTTCCTGTTCCAATGGGTTCTCCATTGTGGATGACGTGCACCACTACAGGTATCACATATGTAGCAGCATTCGTTCCCTGTGTGTCAAAGCTTCTGACCTTGGGGGCTACCTGCTTATTGCTGATCCAGTTTTCAAATTTGGTTTGTGTTTTTGAATAATCCGGATTTACCATTTTCTGATACTCCACAGTAGCACATCGCTCCTGTGCAACTGCCGGGACGGAAGCCCAGAATAGGGTAAGAAAGGAGATTAAGACAAAAGCTCTCACGGTCAGGTTTCGGTTCCGATGTTAGAGGTAGTCCGCTACAATACGTTTAAACGCAGAAAAACTAAAACTATGATTTAATGACCGAAAAAGAAATGCAGTAACCAGGGTCTAAACTGTGGTCATATTGACGACTTCTATCGATTCGATTTCCGGAACGGCCTTTTTTATCGCCTCTTCCACTCCGGCTTTGAAAGTCATGGTAGACATCGGGCAGCTGCCACAATTGCCCACAAATTCCAATTTTAGGTTTTTATTACCTGAAATTTCGAGGATTTTCACATTGCCGCCATCCATGATCAGGTATGGTCTGATGTTGTCAAGGGCAGCCTCGACACGTTCATTGAGTGTCGCCTTTGTTGTCTTCGTTTGACTCATACCTTCATTTCGACTTTTTTCGTCTGCTCAAAGTTAGCATTTCTTATGGCAACTTGCCTCGCTACAGATTCAGCCAACTCTTTAAATGCCTCAG
The DNA here is from genome assembly GCA_035344095.1 of Cyclobacteriaceae bacterium. GTDB lineage: Bacteria > Bacteroidota > Bacteroidia > Cytophagales > Cyclobacteriaceae > ELB16-189. The sequence goes on from DAORAG010000047.1 coordinate 1,189, forward strand.
CTGTAATTCCATCTTTCATTACCGCAGGCAGGCCGCTGTCACCACTTTCGCGAATGCCTTGCACTAAGGGTATCTGACCAAGCAAAGGAACGCCATATTTCTCCGATAAGTTCTTGCCACCATCCTTTCCAAATATATAGTACTTGTTGTCAGGCAGTTCTTCTGGTGAGAAGTAGGCCATATTCTCTACAATGCCCAGTACAGGCACATTGATCTGAGGTTGCTTAAACATGGCCAGGCCCTTCGTAGCATCGGCAAGAGCCACCTTCTGTGGAGTAGTAACAATGATTGCACCCGTAACAGGCACCGTCTGCACCAGGGTAAGGTGAATGTCACTTGTTCCGGGCGGCAAATCAATAAACATGTAGTCAAGTTCGCCCCAGTCGGCATCACTAATAAACTGCTTCAGGGCAGAACTAGCCATCGGCCCACGCCACACCACCGGACTGTCGGGAGGGGTGAGAAAACCGATCGATACCAACTTGACACCGTATTGCTCAAGTGGCACAATTACGTTTTTGCCGTTGATGACTTTGACCTCCGGCTGTTCATGCTCACAGTTGAACATAACAGGTACCGATGGTCCGAAAATATCCGCGTCAATCAAGCCTACCTTCGCACCCATTTGAGCAAGTGCCACGGCCAGGTTGGAAGTAACGGTTGATTTGCCCACGCCACCTTTCCCAGAGGCGATAGCGATAATATTTTTTACGTTGGTAAGAACAGGGGCATTGTCCCTCGCTGAGGTCACGGAAGAGCTCATGGTGATCTCCAATTCCACCTCACCAACTACCTTTTTCACGGCATTAACACAGTCTTGCCTGATCTTTTCTTTCAGAGGACATGCGGGAGTGGTGAGCATAACCGTAAAGCTTACTTTTTGCTCAGACACTGTGATATCCCTGATCATGTTCAGGGTCACAAGATCTTTGTGAAGGTCCGGGTCGTTAACTGTTGATAAGGCGCTGAGAATATCTTTTTCGGTGAATTTCATCCTTGATTTGGCGTTCTGCCGCAATTTAGGGCTAACTGGTGGAGTCTCCGCTCAAATGCCCTTTTTTTTAGAAAATCAGACGTTTTCGGGTAGCTTCCTGAATTTCGGACGGGGCATCATCCGCCAAATCCGGTATCTTTGAAGCCCAACTTTTTAGGCCTTGATCCTGCGCGAAACCATAGACGAAGTAAAAAATCGCTTAGACATTATTGATGTCATCAGCGACTTTATCACGCTCAAGAAATCAGGTCAGAACTACAAGGCCCTAAGTCCCTTCACCAACGAGAAAACGCCCTCGTTTTTTGTAGTTCCGTCCAAAGGCATCTTCAAAGATTTTAGCAGTGGTAAGGGAGGCGACTCGTTCACCTTCCTGATGGAGCACGAGGGCATGAGTTACACCGAGGCTATTCGCTACCTCGCAAAAAAATATGGAGTAGAAATCAAGGAAACCCAATCCACTGAAGATGAGGCGGTGCAGGGCGATCGGGAGAGTCTTTACATACTCATGAACTTTGCGAAGGAGTATTATAAATCTAACCTGACACAGACAGACGAGGGGCAGAGCATAGGTCTCAGCTATTTCAGGGAGCGTGGCTTCAATGACAAAACCATCGAAAAATTTGAGCTGGGCTATGCGCTTGGCGGCTGGGAACATTTTGCCGAAGAAGCAGTAAAGAAAGGATACAATCGTGAGCTGCTGGAAAAAGCGGGGCTTGTTGTAAAGAAAGAAGACGGAAGTTCTTACGACCGTTTCCGCGGACGCGTTATTTTTCCGGTTCACAATATTTCTGGGAAGGTAATCGCGTTTGGTGCGAGGATGTTGGGCAAGGAGAAAAACCAACCCAAGTACATCAACTCACCGGAAACGGAGATCTACCACAAGAGTAATGTGCTGTATGGATTGTTTCAAGCGAAAAATCCAATCAGGCAAAACGACAACTGTTACCTGGTAGAAGGATACACCGATGTGATCTCGCTTCATCAGGCTGGTGTGGACAATGTGGTTGCATCATCTGGAACTGCATTGACGGAAGATCAGATCAAATTAATTCGCAGGTTCAGCGAAAATGTTACGGTTCTTTTTGATGGAGATGCAGCGGGTATCAAAGCAGCACTGAGGGGAATCGACCTGATCTTGAAAGGCGGACTTAACGTTCGCGTAGTTCTCTTTCCCGATGGCGATGACCCTGACAGCTATTCACGAAAAGTAGGAAGCACTGCCTTTCAAGAATTCCTGAAAAATAATCGAAAGGATTTCATCTCTTTCAAAGCTGACCTGTTCTCCGCGGAAGCCGGATCTGATCCTATCAGGAAAGCCGAGTCCATACGTGAGATAGTAACCAGCATCGCGCTGATTCCTGATCCCGTAAAAAGGTCGGTATACATCCAGGAAACCAGCAACCTGCTAAGGATAGGTGAAGGTGTGTTGCTCACTGAATTGAATAAGATTCTGATTCAGGAGAGGAGAAAATCTGAAAAAGAAAGACAGAGAGAGGACCAAAACCTGATTCCGGCAGAGCCCGTCACCGATATCATTTCTACATCGAAGATTGATGTCGAAAGCATGGTGCAGCACCAGGAACGGGAGACCATTCGATTGCTTCTCAACTATTCGGACCGCAGTGTGGAAGACCAAAAATTGTCCGACTTCCTGTTTCATGAATTGGAAGATGTTTCTTTCGTTAATCCGTTGTTTGGCGAAATATACAATCAGATGAAAGCAGGCTGGGAAAAGGGAGAGCCCCGGGACAGCCATTATTTCATTCAGCATGGGTCTGATGAAATAAAAAAACTAGTTACCGACCTTATAGCACAGCGCTACGACATCAGTGAACATTGGGGTGATAAATACCAAATCCACTTTCCAAAGGAAGATGATATTCTCAATGAAATGGCCTATACGAATGTGCTGAGGTTAAAATTGAGGATCATTCAAAAGATGTTGGATGAGAATAAACAAAAAATCAAGGCCGCTGAGGCATCTGGTAACGAGTCGGAGGTGGATAATTACCTGAATACCCAGATAGGCCTCGATCAGGCAAAACGAGAGCTTTCCGATTTGTTGGGAATAGTAATCGCGAGGTAGGAACAGTGGGTAAGGTTTTGTTGTTGTAAGCTTGAATTAATTGCAAAATGAGTGATATAAAACTGGATAGAATAGAAGATGCCATTGACGAGATCAAAAATGGCAAGGTGATCATAGTGGTAGATGACGAGGACCGGGAAAATGAGGGCGACTTTGTCTGTGCGGCAGAAAGCATCACACCTCAGATTGTAAATTTTATGGCCACTCATGGGCGCGGATTGATTTGTGCTCCGCTCAGCGAAGACCGATGCGAAGAGTTGGGACTGGAGCTGATGGTAGGTAAAAACACGGCTGCATACGAAACTCCCTTTACCGTGTCGGTCGACCTGATTGGGCATGGTTGTACAACCGGTATCTCTGCCCATGATCGATTTAAAACCATCAAGGCCCTGGCCGACCCGGAGACAAAACCAGAGGAGTTGGGTAAACCAGGCCACATTTTTCCACTCAAAGCAAAGAAAGAAGGCGTACTAAGGAGGGCGGGCCATACTGAAGCGGCTATCGATTTTGCACGACTGGCCGGGTTTAGACCCGCTGGCGTTTTGGTAGAGATCATGAACGAGGATGGTTCAATGGCCAGGCTTCCGGATTTGGTAAACGTGGCTTCGAAGTTTGGATTGAAGTTGGTTTCTATCAAGGATCTGATAGAATACCGCATGCGCACCGAGTCTCAGATCAAAAGAGAAGTGGAGGTGAACATGCCTACAGCATACGGAGATTTTCGTTTGGTGGCCTATGAACAACTTAAAACCGGGGAGATTCACATGGCGCTGGTAAAGGGTGAATGGCAAAAAGACGAGCCTGTGATGGTCAGGGTTCACTCTTCTTGCGTCACTGGTGATATTTTTGGTTCGTGCCGCTGCGATTGTGGATCACAACTGCACAGCGCAATGCAAATGGTGGAGAAGGAAGGTAAAGGTGTCGTGCTGTACATGAAACAAGAGGGCCGGGGGATAGGTTTGATCAACAAACTCAGAGCCTACCGACTTCAGGAGCAGGGTTTGGATACGGTGGAGGCGAACTTGAAACTGGGCTTTGATATGGATCATCGCGACTACGGTATCGGAGCTCAGATCTTGCATGATCTGGGAATATCAAAAATCAGGTTGATCACAAATAATCCACAAAAGAGAGTAGGGTTGATGGGATATGGCCTGGAGATTGTAGATAATGTGCCTATTGAAATTGTGCCTAATCCACACAATGAAAAATACCTGATGACAAAGCGCGATAAATTGGGTCACACGATTTTAAAACACTGATGCGGTACGTCTTACTCTGTACTTTCTTTTTCACATTTCATCTGGCAGCAGCGCAGGAGTTTGCCTTTGAGTATTGGCATGAAGGCACCATCGTGCTCGAAAGTGGAGATACACTGAAGGGAAGTGTGAAATACGACATGCAAACCGACCTTGTGCAGATTCAGATAGACAACAAACTGGAAACCTATACGGCAAGAAAAGTTTTGTTTGTAGAAATTTTTGACAGGACGATCAAGCGCTACCGCAGAATGTACTCGCTCCCCTTCAATACATCCGGTGAATACAAGGCCCCCGTTTTTTTTGAGTTGCTGGAAGAAGGTAAGATTACCTTGTTGTGTCGTGAAGCACTTGAATACCGCACTTACTCCTCGTCATTCTATTATTATAGCAATTACAGTCGACTCACTATTGTGTACAAATATTTTCTGCTTAAAGAGAATGGTGACATCGTGCAGTTTGTGGGTAAGCGAAATGATTGGCTTGATCTGATGAACGACAGGAGAGATGAGGTTCAAAAATTTGCCAGAGACAACCGACTCGATTTTGATGAGAAGTACCACCTAAAGCGTATTATTGCATACTATAATTCTTTGTTCGCCAGCTAGCGAGTTTCTTCAGAATGCAAAAACCATTAATTCTTGTTTCCAACGATGACGGCATTACCTCGAAAGGTATCCGTACCCTTGTCAATATCATGAAAGAATTGGGTGACGTAATTGTCGTTGCTCCTGATAGCCCACAGTCTGGTATGGGGCATGCAATCACTGTGGGTGATACCTTGCGATTGGAAGAGAATTATATTTTCGATGGTATCAAAGCCTATGAGTGCTCTGGAACCCCTGCAGATTGCGTAAAGTTGGCCCGACATTATGTATTGCGCGATAAGCGCCAACCAGACGTAGTTGTAAGTGGCATCAACCATGGCAGCAACACCTCTATTAGCGTGCTGTATTCCGGCACCATGTCTGCGGCCATCGAAGGTGCGATAGAGGGAACGCCAGCTATTGGATTTTCTCTTTGTGACTATGGCACCAGCATCGACTTCTCCCACACTGAGCAGTACATAAAGAAGATAACACAACAAGTGCTCACCAAAGGATTACCAAAAGGTGTCGCTTTGAACGTCAACTTTCCCCCTAAGCGGAATGAGTCAATCAAAGGAATTCGGATTTGTAGGCAATCCAATGCCAAATGGGTAGAGGAGTTTGATGAACGCTTTGATCCCAACGGCAGACGCTATTTCTGGATGACGGGAAACTTTGTCAACTTCGATAAGGGTGAAGACAATGATGAATGGGCGATAGCGAACAACTATGTTTCGGTAGTCCCTTGCGAATTTGACCTTACAGCGCACCATTCTATCCCCGTTCTCAATGACGATTGGGATATTCTCAACTGACCTGCGAAAGGCAATTCGTTAATGATTTGTTAAAGGCTAGCGCAGCAGATCACTTTTTTACTCCATTGCCCCTCAGAATTCACCTATTCGCATAAACCCGGGCAAACTTGGTCAACTGTTTCGGGTGTTTTCCGTTGTTATCCAAATGAAATTTTTCTACCGAGGTGTGCTGGTCAGCCTCCTTTCATTTAGCCCTTTTGGCGCTGAGCTGTTGGCTCAGGAAGAGGTGAAAGTGCCTGTGCTCTCGGTAAAAAAGGCCAGGACTGCGATAAAGCTCGATGGAATTTTGGATGAGGCCGATTGGCTTGCCGCAGACACAACCGACCTCTTTCATCAGCAATTTCCTTTTGATTCCTCTCGCTCTGTTCTGCGCACAGTAGTAAAAGTGACCTATGACGATCACTTCCTCTATGTCGGAGCAAAACTCTATACGGAGAATCCGAATAAATATGTTGTGCCATCTTTGCGAAGGGATTTCTTCGGGCCCGGCATCGACATCTTCGCTGTTATTATTGATTCGTTTCAGGACAAGACCAACGCATTCACGTTTGGCACCAATCCTGCCGGTGTACAACGCGAAGGTTTGGTATCAAAAGGTGGTGTAGGTGATTTTAGTGGTTCACCTGTCGACTTCACCTGGGATAACAAATGGTTCAACGAAGTCTCAATGACGCAAGATGCATGGGTGTATGAGATAGCGATACCCTTCAAGTCCATTCGCTTTAAATCTGGGGCGACTCAGTGGAACGTAAATTTCTTTCGGCAAGACAGCAAAAAAAATGAAATGTCCATCTGGTCAAGGGTGCCAAGAATATTCCCGGCATTTGCCCTCAACTATCATGGTATTTTGCAATTTGAGGAGCCACTAAAAACACCAGGACCAAATATTTCCCTGATACCCTACCTTGCCACAAAGTCCTCACGCGACTATGAAGAAGGTGTGAGTGAGGATCTCAATCTTTCCTATGGCGCTGATGCAAAGGTGGCTTTGACTTCCGCGCTCAATCTTGACATCACAGTCAACCCTGATTTTTCGAACACCGATGTGGATCAGCAGCAAACCAACCTCAACCGCTTTGAATTATTTTTCCCTGAGCGCAGACAGTTCTTTCTCGAAAACAGGGACCTTTTCTCCGATTTTGGCGGTGAGAATTCACGACCCTTCTTTTCAAGGCGCATTGGCCTCGCCCTGGATACTTCAACTGGCCAATATGTACAGAACGATATCAGGTTCGGAGCACGCGTAAGCGGTAATATTTCCAAAACGTGGAGGATTGGTCTCCTCAACATGCAGGCAGACAAAGATCCTTCGCTCAATCTGCCAAGCTATAATTTTGGTGTGGCATCAGCCCAAAAGCGGGTCGGAACAAACTCTAACCTGAGAGCAATTCTTGTTAACCGTCAGGACCTGAGCAATACAGGTGATTATGATAGAGTGGCTGGAGCAGACTACAATTTTAGCTTTGACGACAATCGCTTCACGGGCAACTTGAACTTTCACCAGCAGTTCTCGCCAGAGTTTAACGGTGAGCATTTTAAAGCAGATGCCTATAGCTCAACGGCAAACTTCAATTACAATTCTCCAACATTTTTCTCTGGATTATGGCTCACCAGTATAGGGCAAAATTATGATCCGGTTGTCGGTTACGTGCCGCGCAATGGTTTTGATCGTGTTGGTGGATTTGTTGGCTACCAGATTTATCCGAAGTCGCCTCACATCAATCGCATGAACTTTGGCACCTTCCGCGGAACCACATGGGACGGCATTTGGGGGAAATCGGATCGTGATTATGGAGGGTGGTATGAAATAGGATTCTTAAATACCGCACAGTTTGGACTACGGGTTTTCAACAACTACACATTCCTCATCGACCCTTATGACCCGTCAGAAACCGATGGTGAGGAATTGATTCAGGGTTCAGACTATTCCTATACCCAGGTGGCATTCGATTACCGCAGCGATGCCCGAAAGAAATTCACCTATCGCATCGGGGCGATTTCCGGGCAATATTACAATGGGAAATTGCGCGGCATGAATGGAAGCGTGCAATATCGCTGGCAGCCTTATGGAGTTTTTTCTATTGACTTTGATGTGAACACCGTGCGCTTGCCCGATCCCTACAATGATGCTGATATTCTCGTAATCGGGCCAAAGGTAGATCTCACACTCACCAAGAATGTTTTTTGGACATCCGTGGCGCAATACAACAGCCAATTTGACAACATGAATATCTACTCCAGATTCCAGTGGAGATTCCGGCCAGTGTCAGATCTGTTTATTGTCTACACCGACAATTACCTCTACGACTTTCAAAACACGGAGAAGAATTTTAATGTAAAAAACCGCTCTCTCGTGGTAAAAGTAACTTACTGGCTCAATCTCTAATTCGGGTCGACATCGAAAACGATCCGCGCGGTTCGAAATTCTTTCTGTGAAAGGAAATGATCCGCGAGCGTTTGTAAGTGCCTCTTCGTATCTTTCAACTTGCCACTGTTTCTGGCAATCTTAATCAGTATCGTCATGAGAAATTCATTTCTGATTTTTGAGACGATGGGCTCTCCGGGACCTAGAACACGCGGCTCTTTCAGATCCTTGCGTATGGTTTGGGCAAATTGTGTGGCGAGATTTTTTGCTTTTGCTTTATCAGTATGTTTCACCGTAATCTCGATCAGCCTGGAGAAGGGAGGGTAGTGATTACTTTCCCTATCTCGAAGCTCGGTTTCGATGTATCCTTTGATGTCATGCTCCGATACAAAATGAAAGAGTGTTTGTTTTGGATCCGAGGTTTGGATAATCACCTGGCCTTTTTTCTCACGTCTCCCTGATCGTCCGCTTACCTGTATAATAAGTTGGAATGCTCTTTCATAAGCTCTGAAGTCCGGGAAATGCATCATCCGATCTGCATCGAAAACACCCACAAGACTCACCCTGTCGAAGTCGAGCCCCTTTGTCACCATCTGCGTACCAACTAAAATATCCGTTTCTGCATTTTCAAAACTTTCAATGATGGACTCATAGCCGGTCCTCGTTCGTGTCGTATCCCAGTCCATTCGTTGCACACTCGCATCAGGAAACATCAACGTCAGTTCTTCTTCCAGCTTTTCAGTGCCATAGCCTTTTGTCAAGATCCTCTTTGAGGAACAGCTAGGGCATTCGTGCGGAAGAGGTTCCCGATACCCACAATAGTGACAAACCATCTCGTGCCGGTATTGATGATAAGTCAAGCTCACCGAGCAATTGATGCACTTGGGTATCCAATTACACACCTCGCAGTGTACCATGGGTGCATAGCCCCTTCTGTTTTGAAATAAAATTACCTGCTCTTTGTTTTTTAGCGCTTTCTCTATGCTGGAAATTAGGATGGAGGAGAACTCACCTTTGTTTGATTTGCGCTGTCGCTCTATAGCCATGTCAGCAAATACAACTTCAGGCAGGTTGGCACTTCCAAAACGCTCAGCAATGCTTACTAACCGGAATTTGTCGTGAAGTGTGTGATAAAAACTCTCCACTGATGGCGTTGCACTACCCAACACAACTTTGGCGTGGTGCTGATTGGCCATAAGCAAAGCCACATCACGTGCCTGATACCGGGGGGCAGGGTCCTGTTGCTTGTAACTTGAGTCGTGTTCTTCATCTACTATAATCAAACCTAAATTATCAAACGGCAGAAAAACGGAAGAACGCACACCAACTACAAATCTGAATTTTCCACTCAATACGCCATTCCAGACTTCTACGCGTTCGTTATCGGAAAACTTCGAGTGATATACGCCCATCTCAGCGCCAAAAATCTTTTTCAGCCGATGTACGATTTGTGTGGTGAGCGCGATCTCTGGTATGAGCAGGAGCGATTGATTGCCCCCTTCCAGTGCGCGCTTGATCAAATCGATGTAAATCTCCGTCTTACCGCTCCCTGTCACACCGTGAAGCAGGGCGACATCATGGCTTGTAAATGCATCAAGAATGGAATTCCTGGCCTTTTCCTGTGCCTCACTTAACAGGATGGGTGCAGCGGGTTCGGCCACGTCAAAACCAAATCGGGGAACCACACGCTCAAACTCCTCCAAAACTTTGTTCCGTATCAGCGTGTTGATTGAGGATACCGATTCGCCATCGGCAAGCTCAGCCTTCGCTACCCCTTTTTCATTAAGGGATGCATCATTGAATACAGGTACCTCTTGCAGGTACTTGAGCAGCACGGCTTCCTGCTTAGGCTTGGTGCCCATCACCTCAAATAGCTGCTCCAGTTTTTTCTTCGTGTTGAAGGTTTTAGTGAGCCTGATTCTTTTCTCCGTCTTAGGTCTAAATTTCTCCTTTACCTTCTCAAATAGAATTACTGCCTCTTTGGAAGTCAGTGATTTGAGAATACTATAGATGCTCTTCGCGCCAAGAAATTTGGACACATCCGAATAGCTCAGCGTATCGTGTTCCAGCCTGTTGATAAGCATCCTTTCTTTTTCCGAAAAATCAAATGGTGTTTCATCCCAATGAAATCCGGGATGAAGCTGTACCATACTTTCGCTTGACAGCTTCAGTCCTGAGGGAAGAGCAGCGTTGATTACCTCGCCAACAGTGCACATGTAGTAATCCGCCATCCATTGGTATAGCTCAAATTGTTTTTCTGTGATGATTTCATTCTCGTCCAGTATTTCGAGAATATATTTCGCCTCATAGTCAGTGGGAGGTTGCTGATGAATCGAGGCAATAATTCCTGTCAGAATTTTTCGCTGACCAAAGGGAACAATAGCACGCTGCCCGACTTTGATAACTTCGGCAAAGGATTGTGGAACCCGATAGGTGAACCTCTTAGCGATAGGGACGGGAAGAATGAGTTCAGAAAAAAGCGTATTTGAGTCGAATTCCAGTTCTCCGTCCTTGGCCATGATGTGGCAAGGTAAGGAGAAATTAAAAATGATTTAGTCCAGAAAGGCAAGCTGTTCGGGGATGTGACGCAAAACCAATTCTGGATTGTCTCGCTGACCAGAATGCCCGGCATTTACGATGGGGGTATGCGAGGCGAATGATTTTCCATCAACGATTCAATGCTACACGAGTGCAACCGTTCGCTGCCGACCTTCTCAATTTTAACTTCATCACTTTTTGACACAAAACAAATACCAAGTAGGATAGCTGAATTTTTCATTTTTGTCTACCCACTCGCCAAGCCAGTTAAATTTTTTGTTTGAGATATCGCTAAATGTGATTTTATAAAAGCCTTCAGTACCATTGGGCGCAGTTTGCTCATTGTACAAGATGATTTCATCACCAACTTTTCCGCCTTCCCATGTCGGTGGCGATGCAAACGGGGGTGAGGAGCT
>DAORAG010000048.1:0-12177 GCA_035344095.1 Cyclobacteriaceae bacterium
AGTCATAACGAAACGGATGAACGGAAGATGAAATACCGTAGGTCAGGCCTTTCTCTTCCCGGAGATTTTTCATCAAGTGAGAACCAAAAAAACCTCCCAGATAGTAGTTCAACAATTGAAGGCCTGCAAAGTCTGGGTGATCGCGTGGTATTGTCTTTTTTCCTATTCTTATAGATGATTGGATGCTTCCATCTTTGGCAACATGAAGACTACCTGGTATTGAATACGCATTTTCAAAACTCTTGGTCCCTGCAACTGGAGGGAGCATTTTGTCAAAGTCATTTGTGATCGTATTGACATCGACAGCACTTAACCTTCCTAGAATAAACAGGTGAGTAGGATGGACACGGTCATCGAAAAAAGTAACTAAATCCTCTCTTTCTATTTGATTAACCTCATTCTCATTGGACGTGTGACCGTAGGGATGATGGCTACCAAAGATCTGTCGCCTAATTTCCTTTGATGCGAGAAAACTTGTCTTTTCATTTTTTACCTTCAATCCCTGAAGGAATTGATCCTTCATTTGAGCAAGCTCCTGATCCGCAAAAGCCGGATCAGTGAATAGCTCCAAAAAGTAAGGATATACTTTGCTGAGATATTTAGATAATGCATAGAGTGAAATTGATGCAAAATCAGTGCTGCTGTTGACCTCAATGTGTGCGCCATACCGGTCGAAGAACTCTGCAAGCTGCACCGAGGTCATGCTTTTGGTACCCTTCTCCAGCATTTGCAAGGTAAAATTAGAAACTTCGGCTTTTGGTTCGAACCATTTTCCGGCTTCAAAAACTACCTCCAACTTTGCAATATCCTGTTGGATATTCTCAAGCTGCACTAAACTCAAGCCATTTGACAACCTGGTTCTGCGAACAGGGGGAAGGTTAAAAGATGTTGAACGAACAAACGGTGGTGCTGCTGTCCTGTCAAGCATTATTGATCTGTCACAGATTCCTCATTCTGCGGTTTGCCGTCAAAGTACATCATGACGGTGAACCGAATTGTCTCAGCGAGTGCGTTTTCACGCTTGTTAGTTGGAACGAGGTAGGCCACGTCAATTCCAAACTTTTGAATTTTTGCACCAACACCAGCTGTGAGGTATTTTCTATTGCCTTTGTCTTTCGCTTCAAGGAAATACCCAAGCCGCCCGGCAAAGGTATTGTTGTACCAGTATTCAATTCCTGAGGACACGGAGAACTCTCGAATCTCTTCACTAAAGCCGCCCGATGCATCTGAGAAAGATCCAAATATTCCACTCAACAACGCTTTGCTTTTGCTGCCTGGGGTAGGACTTGGAACCAATAACTTGTTTACATCCAAGGCGAATGTCAGGCTATTGAATGCATCCAACTCTGTTTTATAAGCTCCGCCTAGTCTAAGGTTGGTTGGTATAAAGTCTTTGTTGTTGGCATCTGAGTACGATATTTTTCCGCCTATGTTAGTAATGGTTGCGCCTAATGAAAGCGCTGAATTTCGGGAAACCAATGGTTTTGTATAATAAACCCCTACGTCCACAGCAACTGAGTTGCCTGGTCGTGCATCAATACCTCCTGAGGAAAAGGCACCGGTAAGATTTGAGTGAATGTATCTAAGGGCGCCACCGAGGCTAAATTGTTCAGTGAGCAAGCGAGAATATGTAACATCAAAAGCAAATTCACGAGGATTAAAACGTCCAAGGAAGTCATTTACGCTGGGTCCATTATTGAATTGGATTTCCCCCAGGTCAAAATATTTCATAGAGGCGGCAACAGTCTGTTCCCGGGTTATTTTGTAAAAACCTGTCAGGTAAAACACTGACATGTCATTGATGATCTTTCCTAGCCAGGGAGTGTATGATCCTGAAACCCCATAGCTCTTTTCTATAAAAGCCAGTTTCGCGGCATTCCAATACGCTGAATTGGCATCAGGGGAGGTGGCCACTCCGGCATCGCCCATGCCGGCCGCGCGCGAATCCGGGGTAATCGTAAGGAAGGGGACCGCGGTGGTAATGACTTTATTGGTGCTATCCTGCCCGATAAGATTTGCTTGAGAAAAGCCACAAAAATGTATTCCAAGGGAAAGAAGGAATAGGATAGCTATCCTTAACTTGTTCATAATCAACTTCTAAGCTCTAAAGATAATCAATTCGAAATAATAAGTCTGGAAATATGCTCATTTTTGGAGCCATCCAAAAGGGAACGAACGGTGACCCTTAATAAGTATAAGCCTTTGCTCAATTTTGTGCCGGCCGTATTAGTGCCATTCCAGGGAGGTAAAGTAACCAAGTATTGGCTGTCGTTAATAACATATTCTAAAGTTGCCACCGGCTGCCCCATCATATCTACTATTGAGGCAAAAACCTGAAGATCCTCCCCTGAGCGGTTATGTGTGAACAAAAAGGTTGTTTCATCAAAAAACGGATTAGGGTAGTTCCTAAGGTCTTCAATCGCCAATTGATTTTCGCCAGTGACCACAAAGGTAACGCTAGCTGAGCCTCCATTATTATAGACATCCCAGGCGCGAACCTCGAGTGTATGCAAACCCGGCTCAAGGCCTTCAATAGGGAATTCAATAGTGCCTTTGCTAAAATCGTCAACGTCAGACAAATAATACTCACCAAGTTCAAAAACCTGATCGTTATCTAAAACAGCCACCAAATTGTTACCTACACCGTAGTTAGCGATGTTGATTCCGCTAACGTCAAATAGCCGAGCTACGAGGCGGGTATTGGAGGATGCAATTCCACCGTTAACAAAAGTAGTGTCACCAATGAAAACATTGATTTGTGGTGGCGTCTTATCGCTACCATCGTCATTCTCACTCTCACCAATTTTGAAGTCTGTAGCACCACCGATCGCATCAACTGTATTCGAATTATTTTTCGCGTACATACTTAGCTTCCCAGTTCCTACCTGATAGGCTATGTTCTTTGGTAAGATGAATTCGGTGTGAAAAACGCCATCACTTACTGTCGCCTGCCCTCTGAATAAAGTATTGCTTCTGCTTTTATAAGTGAAGACAGGATTTTCATCGCCAAATGTGTTGAACAGAAATTCTTTATCCTTTAGTTCGAGGACTAACGTTCCTTGAAAAGTGTTATCGAGTACATTGTTAAGTCTGACTTCGCCTTCTACTACTACTTTAGACAATGCTTTTAAAGTATCGTCACCAGATACCGTTGAGATTTTTGTTGCAATGATTTCAGCATCTGGAATCGCAAGGTGCATTGAAGGGTCTGCAAGAAGCGCGTAGTTACGGTTGGATACGCCATTCAGGCTGTTGTTCTTTGTGTCGCGAAAGACACTGCCAAGATCACGAAATCTTCCGTCCTCACGAGTAAAGAGTGATTCGTAAAATGCATTGTTGAGAAATGCGTTGCTTGCTGCATTCACGGGCCTGGAAGCAGTGACAAATCCAATTGCGCCACCATCTTTTCGAATTAGTGCAAGCTCGCTACTTGAGATTTGAGATGGATCATCGTGGCGCCCAAACTCGCAGGTGGCTGTAACCAGAAGTGGAAAGACATTTTTGTTGTCCCATTCATCGATGAGGTCTTCATCCAGGATTTGTTCCTGAAGCCAAATCTTTTCGGAGCCATGACCTGTAAAGTTCACAATTACATTTCCTTTTTTTATCGATTTTAGAAGTGCTGCTCTTGCGTCAGGCGAAACCTGGCCACTGGGTTTGGATACTTGCTTGAATGCATCGAGATAAAGTTTTTTTGTATCAAGCTGGAAGTCTTCTGTTTCAATTTTTTGAGCCATTTTGTCCGCGTCACTCTGATGAAGATTGAAATCACCATCATCCGCCACAAACAAGATTTCCTTTCTCCAAAATCCCATGGCTTTAGGATTATTGTCATAAGCTATCAGCTTGTCAACAATATTGGCGGCCTCCTCTCTGGACTTAACCGGTAAGCGTCCAACTCCGATATCCAGAGTGTGGCTTATTGCTGGACTCTCACTCCACTCGCCTTCATCAATTTCCAAAAAACCGAAATAGTCATCAGAAGAATATGTTTCCAAGGGTGAGAGTGAATTGCGGGACTCGTATGTGGGAACAAGGTTTGTGTTTTTATTTACTCGGTTTTTATAGTCGTACGAGCTTCGCCCAAAAAGCAAAAGATTCTTTAGTCCCCGTGAGTACAATTGTTCTGCAAAGTCCCTAATCGCAGCAGGATCCTGTTTGCCTCCGGAGAAGTCGTTGAAAATTTCTTCAGTGGTTACCACCAGGGTCGAGATTCCATTTTTGCTCTCACGATGATTTGCAAGTCTTTGCGCTTCCGCCAGAAAATCGCTGTTTGTAACGATTAAAAACGATGAAGATTTTCCAAAGAGGTTTTGATTCGCAATCTCTTTTTCATACACGGGCGTTTTTGATTTCGATGCGTCAAAAACAATAAACTGTTTTAGGCTGTTTGTTGGTGTTGAGAAGATTGCTTTCGAAGAGTTCAGTTGGTACACCTGATTAAGGCAGGTGAATGGATCGGTAACATCCCAGATGAGCACATTTTGATTTACACCATTGACTTCGAATCGACTTGTTGGATTATTGAGACTTTCACCGGACGTGAAAATGGTTTGGTCGCCATACAGAGAAAGCCCGCGGACAATATTCACGAGAAGAAAATCGAGATATCCAATTGATCTCCCTGAACTTCCCTTGGTGTATTGGTATCGAAATCGTTGGGTATTGGATCCTTGCATTCCAAGGTTGTTTGCGAGCACTGTCACTGTATCTACAACCGTTCGGCCCTTGACACCATACTGTGTATTTAATATTGTAGGAATCGGTTGGTTGATCGCCTGATTACCGTTGACGGTTAGATTAAATGAAGCCGGGTTGAAAGTTTGACCCATTACTCCAGATACAATTTTTACTTCGGAGCCGTCTATTATCCCTGGTTTTTCGAATGTCAGTTCAAGAGTGGTAGAGATGTCAAATTGCTCCCCGAACCACTGCCGACCAGAATTCAATTCATTGTGATTATCCAGCTCATGGTAAATGAAGTCGTTGAAAGAAGTTACCAAAGTAAAATCGCCAGAGAGATTTTCCTGATTCGCGATTCGCTTGCCTGCCTGCTCACTGACAGTTAAGAAATAAAAATTCTTGTCGTCATATAGGTTGTTCTCATAATTAAAGATTTGCCTTTGAGCATCATAAAAATATTTGTCCGGACCTTCGCCATAAAAAAGAATAAAATCTCCACTGTTGAATTTGCCGTCACTTTCGCCATTTACCTGAATGGCAATTTCCTGTAGCATATTGGTTCTCGCCTCGCTCCGTGCCTGCGGCAACATCCCATTTCCGTTTCCATACAACTTTATATTCCTGGGGTCGATAGACTCTACGTTGAACCCAGCATTTTTTAGTTGATTGAAATCTATTTTATAAACGCCATTCTCAGCCACAGAAAACTTGGCCCACTTACCAGCACTTAATGGGGAGTTGAAAACTTGTGCACTGACGCGAGCCGCGAAAAGCAGAAAAAAGCCGAGATATAGTAATCTTGCGGTTTTCAAGGCACAAAAATGATGATTTGGGTCTATCTTTTTGAAAGTATTCCTTCTCCTAACGACAACACGATATACAGTAGTATTGCAAGTGGTATCCCTGCCGCTTGTTTCCAGCCCAACAATAATACGGACAGTAGAACAAAGGTAAACCTTAACTTGTTGTCAGCCCAAGTGAAATTCTTGAATTTAAGCGCGAATAGGTCAAGCGGTGACACCATTAACAGTGCTATGCCGATTGAAATTGCGAGCAGTCCATAATGTGATTCCGTTATGATGGTAAATGGAGTGTCAAGAAAAACAAGTCCGGTGATGAAAAGCGCACTGGCTGGAGTGGGCAATCCAATAAAACTGTCTTTTTGATTTTCATCGATATTGAATTTTGCAAGGCGCAATGCGGAGCATGCCGCAATAACAAATGCACTGTAATTAATTGGATCGCCTGAACTTACCCCCTCCATTGCTGCGAACATTACTATCGAAGGGAGGACGCCAAAACTTACCATATCAGCAAGTGAGTCGAGCTCCTTGCCTATGGGCGAAGCGTGTTTTAATGCCCTGGCTGCGAAGCCATCCAGAAAGTCGAAGATGCAAGCAATCCATACGAGATATGCGCCATAAGCCAGGTCTTGCCTGACTAGCAGAATGCCAATGCAGCCGCAAATTAAATTGCCAAGCGTCAGTGTGTTGGGAATATGTCGGGAAAATGTCATTGGCGTTTAACTGCGCAAAATGGATTCGATCGCATCTCTTCTCCTAAGGTTGTTTTAGGACCATGACCGGGATAAACAACAACATTTTCTGGTAAAGTAAATAGTTTTTCCTTTATGCTCTTAAGGAGCGTCTCTGTATCCCCACCTGGCAGATCGGTTCTTCCAATGCTATTTTGGAATAGCACATCACCACTAAGTAAGATATGCTGATCTTGATTATAGAGCCCCACATGACCTGGAGAGTGGCCAGGTAAAAAAATGATGTTGAACTTGCTGTTGCCAAAAGTGATCTCATCCCGATCGTCTATTAGTTTGTCTGGTTGCACCTCCCGGTAGCCAAAAAAACCGTAGTTGCCAGCATAGGTGTTCACAGCCCGAAGCATTTGCTCTTCTCGTTTATGAATGAGAAACGGAACCTTGTATTTTGATTTGATGTGATCGTTGCCTAACACGTGATCGATGTGGCAGTGCGTGTTGATGAGCAACACAACGTTAAGCTGATTCTTTTTGATGAACTCGTCAAGCTCTTCTTTCTCTTCACGTTCGTAGCAACCCGGGTCTACTATGATGGCCTCGCCTGTTTCATCGAAGGCCACATACGTGTTTTCCTCGAAGGGATTGAATGTAAAGTCTTTTATCTGAATCATGCTCCTGGTCACCAAAGTTATCACCCTCAAGTGAATAATCTGAAAAAACCCTTCTTAAGTTGATGTTATTTAAAGCCTTTGTCGATGAATGAATAAATTGCAATTGCATTGGTTAATGAAGAAAATCGACTACATCATAGTGGGTATGGGACTGGCTGGCTGTTGCCTTGCTGTTCAACTGCTAAGAAGGGGAAAAAAAATTCTGGTCTATGATCAGCCAGGGCGCAATCGGGCCACGGCAGTTGCAGCAGGATTGTTCAATCCTGTTACTGGCCAGAGGGTGGTTAGAAGTTGGAAAGCCGACCTGATTTTCCCGTATCTACATGAGTTCTATTCTACACTTGAAAAACAATATGGGGTCCATTTCTATAACGTATCTCCCGTATAC
Organism: Cyclobacteriaceae bacterium; assembly: GCA_035344095.1. Taxonomy (GTDB): domain Bacteria; phylum Bacteroidota; class Bacteroidia; order Cytophagales; family Cyclobacteriaceae; genus ELB16-189. The sequence goes on from DAORAG010000048.1 coordinate 7,235, forward strand.
ACACCTTTTAGGTCAGTGGGCGAGCAAAATGACTGGATTGCACGAACAAGTGATGGTTCTTTCGATATGTATGGACTCAAAATTCTTGCTTCAGATGCCTATTCGGATCAGGTAAAAGATCCCCTTGGCGGAATTGAAGTGGGTCGAGCAGGATATATTACAACCTCAATCCTTTTGGACGCGGTAAGAAACGATTTGATTCAGCGTGAAAGTTATCGAGAGGAGCCTTTTGACGAGACAAGAATCAAAAGTTCACGCTCGTCCATTTTATATGATGATACTGAAGCAGGAAAAGTAATTTTTTGTACTGGCGTGCATGGTATGAACAGCAAATATTTTGGTTCTCTCAATCTTAAGCCATTGAAAGGCGAAGTGCTTACTGTATTGTTAAAAGAAAGATTGAAAAGAATATATAATAGAGGTGCTTACTTGATAGAAACTAATGCCAATGAGTACAAAGTTGGGTCGACTTACGACCTGAAGAGAGTAAGTGAGGGAGTGACCGAGGTGGCCAGAAAAGAATTGGAAACAAAGTTGATCGACCTGCTAAGAATTCCATTCGAAGTTGCTCACCAAGATTGGGGTATCAGGCCTGCTACTGGTGATAGACGTCCCCTACTTGGCGTGAGCCCACTCGATGAAAATATTTTGATATTTAATGGCCTGGGTACTAAAGGTGTGAGCCTGGCTCCTTATTTTTCGGGACAACTTGCCGATTACCTGATTGGGCGCGGTAAATTGGATCAGGAGGCAAATATTAGTCGCCTCAAATCGTTATATTCGATGTTCCGATAGGGCGACTATCTTCAGATTAAGTCCCTGAGGCACAGATTGGTAAAGGGATGATAGCAAAGCAGCGAAAAGGGGAAAGTAGAAACAGTATTGGAAGACAAAAACGGGCGTGGCTTGGATTTTTAGCCGTGCTTGGTTTGGTATTTTTTGCCCATTCTGGCTTCGCCCAGCAGGCAAGGGAAACTTTCGGGAAGAATAGGATTCAATACAAGCAATTTGAATGGCAATACCTGACATCGGAGAACTTTGATGTTTACTATTATGACAATCGAAGAAGAGTAGCCACTGAAGCGATCCAGTACCTGGAAGGAGAGTTCGATCGAATCACTGACCTGATAGGTTATCCTCCCTACCTAAAAACGAAAGTCTTTTTATACAATTCGGTCACAGACCTTCAGCAAAGTAATGTTGGTCTGAATCACACTGAGTTTAACGTTGGCGGTGAAACGGAATTCATAAAACCATACGTTGAGATTGCCCATCCTGGAACTGTTGACCAGTTTAAGGAACAGCTCATCTACAAAATGACGGAGCTGATGGTTAATGAAATGATGTTTGGTGGTAGCCTCAAAGACATGTTTCAGAATGCTGTCCTGCTCAATCTGCCGGAGTGGTTTATTCGTGGTGCTTCCAGTTATGTGTCAAAAGGTTGGAATGCAGAGATGGATGACTACATCAGACAACTGGTGCGAACCAAAAAAATAAACAAGTCACTTAAGCTGACTGGTGTAGAAGCTGAGTTAGTTGGCCAGTCGATGTGGAACTACATCGTAGAAAAATATGGCAAAAGCAGTATCTCTAATATTTTGAACTACACTCGTGTTATCCGAAACGAGCAAAAGAGTGTTCTCATCACGCTTGGCATTAGCTTCAAACAGTTGGTGAATGATTGGAAGCAATACTATTCACAAATGGAGGAGAAGGCCAGTCAAAGCTACATCGCCCCACAGGATTCTACGCGGGTGAGTGGAAGGCATAGAAAGTCTGTGATTTTTACAACGGTAAAGTTGAGCCCCGATGGAAACAACATTGCCTATGCGGAAAATGACCGAGGGAGATTTGTTGTAAAGATCAAGTCACTTCAAAATGGAAAAGAGATCACGATTCTGACGAGTGGGAATAAAGTCTTCAGGCAGGATGTCGATCACAATGTGCCTTTGATAAGCTGGGCAGATAAAAATACACTTGGTGTAATTGGTGTGAAGCAGGGTGAATATGTATTCTGGCTTTATGATTTGACTACACGGAGCAAATTACCCAGAGAGTTGGATCGCTTCAGCAACATCAGAAGTTTTGATTTTTCAGGCAATGGTCGGCTGGCTATTCTAAGCGCAGACTATGAAGGACAAAATGATTTGTTCCTGATTAGCAGCAGAAGAGATAGAACAAGAAGGCTGACCAACGACCTCTATGATGATTTTGATCCATCGTTCATTCCAAACTCAAACACAGTGGTGTTTAGTTCGAACAGAACAAACGATACCACCAATACTATTATTAAGGGCATCAAAGACATTCCTAATAACTACAACCTTTATGCCTATGATCTTGACACAACCACAAATGTGGTGTACCGTTTGACGAATACCCTAAGCAAAGACTATTATCCATTGGCACTTGACAGTGAGAATATATATTACCTAAGTGATCAGCGAGGAATTGTGAACATATTTAAGTATGACAGAAGTACGGGCATCTATTCTCAGGTAACCAATTACAACTCCAGCATCAAAGAATATGACCTGAATTTTGAAACTCGTTCACTTGCGCTGGTGATGGATAAAAATTTGAAAGAAGATATTTTTCTGGTTGATCCATTTAACCTTGATCGCCAGGTATTCACTCCGCCAACCAGACGCAAGGAGGTACAACAGGCCAAGGCGATAACCGAAAGGCGAAAGCAAGAAGCGCCACAAAAAGGTATTTCTATTAAGGAACTGATTAATTCACGGTTAAGGGAACGAGCTGATACTGTTCAGAAAGAGGAGCCTGTTAAGGCTGACACTTTGCAGCCGCGTATGTCTGCCGACTCTGTGGATACAGATAACTATGTGTTTGAGGATGAAGTAGTCCCAACCCCACGGCCTGATTCGCTAAGTGCGAAAAGTGATGAGGTGGAAGTAGCAGTAAAAATTGACGATACTGTTAACACGGAAGACTATGTTTTTGAAGATGAGGCAGCCAGAGTCAGTCAGCCCTCAGAAACATTCCTTAACCGCTACATGAAGGCTCGCGAAACTACACGCATAAAAGGGCCATTTCCGTACGAGCCGAAATTTACCTACGAAAATTTAATCACCAACTTCGTTATCGATCCGTTGAGAGGATTTAGTGTACGGTTGGAAACACAGATGAATGATATGCTTGAGAACTACAGGTTCTTTGGTGGAATTCAGACGGCATTTGATTGGAAGAGCGGTGATATCTACGGTGAGATTCAATATCTGCCTCACCGCGTAGATTATAGCGCAAGAATTGACCGCAGAGTCATCTACTGGGATGGCCTTACCAACCAGCAAAAGTACACCTGGCAAAAGATTGAATTGGGTGCATCTCTGCCGTTGACTGTTCGTACTCGTGTTACACTGAAACCATTTTTGGGTTATACACGCTTTATCGATCGGGGCAGTGACACTAACCCGTCAGCACCTCCCGTTTTTCGAGCTCCGGAAGAGCAGTTCTATGCCGGAACACGAGCCGAGATTGTATATGATAATAGTTTGACCACCGGTCTCAATATAATTGAAGGTACACGGGGAAAAATCAATTTCGTTCACTTCGAAGGAATGGGGAATAAACAGGCTAGCTTCTCGCAGGCATCTCTGGATGTTCGCCACTATCAAAAAATTTACAAAGAGATTGTCTTTGCTGTTCGTGGCTTCACAGGAACCTTCTTTGGCAACTCCCCGAAGTTTTATGCGCTTGGAGGAATGGATAACTGGTTTGGAAACCGAATTAATGGTGAAGGCACTGGTAATCCATTGGCTAACCGTGAGGCTTTTAATGGCAACCTGATATTCACCGAGTTTGCTACCAGCCTGAGAGGATTTAACTATTCTACGCAATATGGAAGTAGTGTGGCGTTAGCCAATGCAGAACTTAGAGTTCCTCTCATCAGGGCATTGTCAGGTGGGCCTATTACATCGAATTTTTTCCGGAACATGCAGCTCACAGCCTTTTATGATATCGGCACCAGCTGGACAGGAAAACCTCCCATTAACACCAATACCAGTACTCAAACACGCGTTGAAGAAGGTGGCCCCTTCCGTGCCGAACTTCAAGACTTCCTTAATCCATGGTTGTATAGTTACGGATTTGGTTTCCGAAGCATGATGCTAGGCTATTACATGAAACTAGATCTTGCCTGGCCCGTAGAGAACTATCAGGTGAAAGACCCGCGCATATTTGTTACCTTGGGTTTTGATTTCTAAAATTCTGCAATAGCACTGGTATGATTAAATCGATGACTGGCTTTGGGCAAGCCGCTATTTCCTTTGCCGATGTGAAGATTTCCGCAGAAGTAAAGAGTCTGAATTCCAAGTTTATGGATCTGGGCATCAGGCTGCCTAGAAATTATTCTGAAAAGGAAATTGAGGTGAGAAACCTGGTAACGGAAAAACTGGAGCGGGGCAAAGTGAGCGTGACCATTGACTGTGAAAGGAGCGGAACAACACCCGCGCAACATTACAATGAGGAGTTGTTCATATCACATTATAGTGCTTTGAAGAAACTTGCCGATCGCGTGATGGCGCCCTATGATAATCTCTTTGAGTTGGCGTTAAATTCCCCTGACGTTTTGGAGAGTAATGCGAGTGATGAACTTGATCCTGATGAGTGGCAGGCGGTTATAAACTGTGTGGAAGAAGCAATCAAAAAGTGTGAAGACTTTAGGGTTGCTGAGGGTAAAGCATTACAAAAAAAGCTGGAATCATACTGTGAATCAATTGAGTCCGGACTGGCAATTATCGAAACTTTAGATCCAAAGCGGGTTGAAAAAATTCGCTCACGGATCAAAGGGCGGGTTGAGGATTTTTTTGGTGAAGAAGGTTTTGATGAGAACAGGTTGGAGCAGGAGATAATTTTTTACATTGAAAAGCTCGACATTCACGAAGAGAGGGTAAGGTTGAAAACACACCTCGACTACTTTCAGC
>DAORAG010000049.1:0-12170 GCA_035344095.1 Cyclobacteriaceae bacterium
CGGGTCTACTGGATAGCCAGGGCGACTACAGCAACTGCTCCAACTGCATTTACACTTGATGCTGATGAGAACGGTGTTTGGACCTTGGGCACTGGTACTTCAGCGACAACGTCCACACAGGCGTTTAGCGCAAGTATTCCTGTATCTGGTACAGGGGCAGCGGGTACTTCAGGAGAAGTATTTAGTCCGCTGACTGCGAACGGAACGCTGAATGTATGGGCGGTGTTTGTGAGCAATACTGGAAACAGAAGTGCCGTTACGGTAACTCCACAAATTTCAGGAATTGTAATGGTGGATTAATCCAGCAATAAGATGGTTTTAAAAAGGCTGCTCGAAAGAGCAGCCTTTTTTATTTTATAGTGAATCGAGAAGTTCAAATGACTGATTCCCTCGCTACGTTTTTCACTCCAACATCCTCAGGAGTGTAGATAATTTGTTCTTTAGATTTCTTCTGTCAACAATAAAGTCGAGGAAGCCGTGGTCAAGAACGAACTCTGCACTTTGGAATCCTTTGGGCAAGTCCTTGCCAATTGTTTCACGGATAACACGAGGGCCAGCAAAGCCAATTAGCGCACCGGGCTCTGCGATATTAAAATCACCAAGCATCGCAAAAGAAGCTGTGACTCCACCCGTTGTTGGATCTGTTAAAAGCGATATGTAAGGAATCTTGGCTTCGTCTAACTGTGCAAGTTTGGCAGAAGTTTTTGCCATTTGCATCAAAGAAAACCCTGCTTCCATCATACGAGCTCCGCCCGATCTTGAGATCATCAAAAAAGGAATTTTCTTTTTCAGTGAGTAGTCGATCGCTCGGGCGATCTTTTCTCCTACTACAGAACCCATCGACCCTCCAATGAAGCTGAAGTCCATGGCGGCAATCACAATGTCAATGCCATTCATTTTTCCGTGAGCGCTTCTTACAGCGTCCTTAAGGCTCACTTTGGCCTGTGACTCCTTTATCCTTTTCGGATAAGGCTTTGAATCTACAAAACTAAGAGGGTCGGCTGATTCCATATTTGGATCAAGCTCCGTGAATTCATTGTTGTCGAACAGGATTTCGAAATATTCCTTTGAGCCAATTCTTACGTGATAGTCCTCTTCAGGAACCACGTAGGCATTGTTCTTCAACTCACGAGTATGGACAATTTTACCCTCTGGTGATTTGAACCAAAGACCATCGGGTACTTCCCGCTTCGCTTCGGTTGGGGTTAAAATTCCTTTGTCGGTACGTTTAAACCACGACATGCTATTTGTTTATTATGCTCCTAACCAATGGTCAGGTAAGAATACTTAAGCAATTGTTACTGACTTATCCAGGTACACGTCCTGAATAGCATTTAAAATTCCAACACCATCTTTCATCGGACGCTGGAATGCCTTTCGACCCGAAATCAAACCCATCCCACCTGCGCGTTTGTTAATCACCGCAGTGCGAACAGCATCCGCAAGGTCACTTGCGCCTTTTGACTCGCCACCGGAATTGATTAGCCCGGCTCTTCCCATGTAGCAGTTAGCAACTTGATATCGGCAAAGATCAATCGGATGATCAGAGCTTAATTGTGTATACATTCTCTCATCCAACTTTCCGTAGCTGGATCCTCCTGTATTTAATGCTTTATAGCCTCCATTGTTTTCAGGAAGTTTCTGTTTGATGATGTCGGCCTGTATAGTTACACCAAGGTGGTTGGCCTGCCCCGTCAAGTCTGCAGCTACATGATAATCCTTGCCATCTTTTTTGAAGGCGTTGTTTCTCAAATAGCACCAAAGGATAGTTGCCATCCCTAGTTCATGTGCGCGCTCAAATGCTGCGGCCACTTCTTGAATCTGTCGCGTAGAGTTATCCGATCCAAAATAGATGGTGGCACCTACGGCCACGGCTCCAAGGTTCCAGGCCTCCTCAACCGATCCATACATGATTTGATCATAGCTGTTCGGGTAAGTCAGGATTTCATTGTGGTTGATTTTTACAATGAAGGGAATTTTGTGCGCGTACTTCCGTGATACCATTGCAAGGTTACCAAATGTGGTGGCTACGCCATTGCACCCGCCTTCAATAGCAAGTTTTACAATGTTTTCCGGGTCAAAGTAAATTGGGTTCTTTCCAAAAGAAGCTCCTGCGCTATGTTCAATTCCCTGGTCGATTGGCAATATTGAAAGATAGCCTGAGCCAGCCAATCTACCGGTATTAAAAAGTACTCCAAGGCTTCTTAGTACCTGAGGGTTCCTATTTGATTGTTCAAATACGCGATCCACAAAGTCCCCTCCAGGCAAGTGAAGTTGACTCTGAGGTATCGTTTTGCTTTTGTGTTCAAGTAAATACTTTGCATCCTTCCCCAGGATCTTAGAAATGCTCGTTTTAGGCATATTTTGTTATGTAAAATTGAGTGTTAAATATAACTCCAAGGCCTGTGAGGTCCAATTTGATGAGGGCCTGATAAAAAAAGAACCCGCCTTGAAGGGCGGGTCCTATTATTCGATTCCTGACTATGCAGATGCTTCCTGGTTGGACGTAAGCTTTTCTTTAATCCTGGCCGACTTACCCTGTCTGCCTTTCATAAAGTAAAGTTTGGCTCTACGAACCTTTCCAACTTTAATCAGTTCAATTTTTTCTATGCTTGGGCTGAGCAACGGGAATACCCTTTCTACACCCACTCCGTTCGATACTTTTCTCACAGAGAAAGATTCACCATTAGTGCCTTTGCCTCTGCGATAGAGCACAAGACCTTGGAATTGCTGGATACGCTCCTTAGCTCCTTCTTTGATTCTAACGTGTACGTTGATCGTATCTCCAGCTTTGAAATCAGTGATATTAGCCCTTTTTGATGCCAATTCCTGCTCCACAATTTTCATTAAATCGGCCATGACTCGATGGTTTTTTAAAATGGACTGCAAATATAGGATTTAGTGGGATATTATCCGGTTCCCCATCCGGAATTTTTAGTGACCCGAATCTGGTTCAAATTGCCCCGGACGCCTTTTTTTGGTGCGTTCAATGGCCATTTTATGGCGCCACTCTTCGATGTTCGCCTCGTGTCCCGATAGTAGCACATCTGGCACCTTCCAGCCTTTGTACTCGGCTGGCCTGGTGTAAACAGGCGGAGCTATCAGTCCGTCCTGAAAGGAGTCCGTAAGGGCCGAGCTTTCGTCAGAGAGTACCCCTGGAATCAGCCTGATAATGCTATCAGCCAGCACAGCGGCAGCAATTTCGCCCCCGGAGAGTACGTAGTCGCCAATACTTATCTCGCGGGTGATCAAATGTTCCCGAACTCGCTCATCAACCCCCTTATAGTGGCCACAAAGTATGATCAGATTTTTAGACAGGCTAAGCTGATTGGCCATCGACTGATTAAGCAACTCGCCATCCGGGCTCATGTAAATGACCTCATCGTAATGGCGTTGCTCCTTAAGCCACGTAATGCAGGCGTCAATCGGTTCGATCATCATTACCATACCGGCACCCCCACCGAATGCGTAGTCGTCAGTTGATTTATGTTTATTTGTTGCGTAGTCCCTTAGATCGTGCACCTGCACCTCGACCAGTCCTTTCGTTTGAGCCCGCTTTAGGATTGAATCTGAGAACGGACTTTCGAGGAGCCGGGGTAAACAAGTGATGATATCAAGGCGCATTACGTTGCGGAAGTTAAATGTCAAGGAAGCCTTCCGGAAGGTCAACTTCAATCGATTTCTTTTTGCGATCAACCTTCTTGATAAAGTAGTCGCTTATTGGAATTAAGATCTCTTTTTCTGCGCCAGGTATTACCAGTAGCGGATTGAGTGCGTGTTCGTTTACCGAATTTACAACCCCTAAATCCTTACCAGAAAAATGCACATGGAAACCAACTAAATCACTGATATCGAAGGTTTTTGGCTGTTTTTTTGGCTTGAGTGAATCAGGTAAAAACACCCTGCATTTGATTAGCTTATCTGCTGCAGTTGGCGTGCTCACATCCTCAAACTTGACTATGGCCACATCATTCAGAACGGAAAAGTGCTCAATAAAAAAAGGAATCAATCGATTGTCTATTTCAACAAAGATTGATTCCAGTCTTTTTGGTAAGGGTGAGTCTAAAAAAATCTTAACATCGCCCTTCAGCCCATGCCTCTTCATCACGTACCCAACCTGGTAGCATGATTCAAGACTCATGTGCTTTTATGCTTGTGTCTCTTCGCCTGATGTGTTTTCTGCGGGAGCTTCGGTTGCTTCAGCAGATGGTGCAGCCTCGGTCTCAGTTGCTGTAGGTTGCTGCTCTTTCACCTCATTCTTCTTGCGAACAGCCTCTGCACGGGCCTCTCTCACCTTTGATTCAGCTTCCTTGCGTGCCTTTGCAGCATCTTGCTTGGCTTTTGACAAAGTGTCTTTCTTGCCCTGAATCTTGGCTTCTTTGCTTTTCATCCACTCGGCCCATTTCGCGTCAGCTTGTTCCTGGGTAATCGCCCCTTTTACAACGCCAATTTGAAGGTGCTTTTTCAGCATAATGCCTCTGTAGGACAACATTGCCCTTACGGTGTCGGTAGGCTGAGCTCCATTCATAAGCCAATGGAAAGCTCTTTCGTCCTGCAGATTGATACTTGCAGGGTTTGTCAAGGGGTTATAAGTCCCTATTTTTTCAATAAAGCGACCATCACGTGGTGCTCTGGCGTCAGCAACGATTACATCGAACATCGCCAGTTTTTTGCGGCCTCTGCGGGCCAATCTGATTTTTACAGCCATTTTACTAGGTTAAAATTTCTATGGATCCCGTCCATTTTTTTTAAGGACTGCAAATGTAGCGGTTTTTTTTGTTTTGACAACCAGTTCGTTAGGTTCTCCTGGAGTGAGACGCAATTGTTAATATTCGCTAAAGCGATTATTAGATTTTTAATAGACTAAGTCGTTTTCTACATTTGTTAGCTCACCGCAAAAGTTATGGATAAGTTCTCCTATATCTCTAATGCTGATGTCGGCTATCTCGACCAGCTATATCAAAATTACAAAGCTGACCCTACGTCCGTGGACGACTCCTGGCAAAAGTTCTTTGAGGGATTCGAGTTCTCACAAAAGCGATTTGGGGAAAATGGCTCGACAGCGGTGGCCGAGGATGGTGTCACTATAAAGGAGACCCAGGTTCGTACACTTATACACATGTATCGCTCAAGGGCACACCTGAAAAGTGATACTAATCCGGTACGCAAAAGACGCGATCACAAAGTGCCGCTAGATCACAAATATTTTGGCCTAACCGATGCGGACCTGGATTCAGAGTTTGATGTAGGTGTGGAAATTGGATTGGGTAGAACAACCCTGAAAAAGATCATCGAGAAACTTGAGAAAGTATATCTTGGTCCGATTGGATTTGAATATAGCTACATCCGGAACCAGGAGATTTTCGACTGGTTCGTGGAGAAATGTGAGAAAGAGTATTATACCTACGACCCAAGCCACGAGGAGAAAAAAGACATTCTTTATAAGCTGAATGAGGCTGTGGTGTTTGAAAATTTTCTCCACACCAAGTTTTTAGGCCAAAAGAGATTTTCACTCGAGGGTGGTGAGAATACCATTCCAGCACTACAAACCATTATTAATAAATCGGCTGAGCTTGGTGTTCAGGAAGTGGTGATTGGAATGGCACACCGTGGAAGACTCAACGTATTGTCAAATATTCTCGGAAAGACTTACGAACAAATTTTCACAGAGTTCGAAGGAAACGCCAGTCCTGATTTGACGATGGGAGATGGTGATGTGAAATATCACCAGGGTTATGCAGGTCATATCGATACGCCATCCAAGAATAAAGTTTACGTTAAGTTAACGCCTAACCCCTCGCATCTTGAAGCTGTTGATCCATTGGTGCTCGGTTATACCAGAGGTCAGATAGATGATGAATACTTGGGAGATCTCAGCAAAGCCATGGCAATCCTTATCCATGGCGATGCTGCAGTCGCAGGACAAGGTATACTTTATGAAATCGTGCAGATGTCTGGTTTGCCTGGCTACAATACCGGGGGAACTATTCATTTCGTGATCAACAATCAGGTGGGCTTCACTACCGACTATGATGATGCCCGCACTTCTATTTATTGTACAGACTTAGCGAAGATCGTTGACGCTCCAGTGTTGCACGTGAATGGTGATGATGCAGAGGCTGTAACATTCTGCTCCAAACTGGCCGTAGAGTACCGTCAGAAGTTTGGCAAAGATATTTTTATCGATATGGTGTGTTATAGAAGACATGGCCATAACGAGAGTGATGAACCAAAATTTACTCAGCCAAAGCTGTATAACATCATCGCAAAGCATCCCAATCCCCGCGAGATTTATTCGAAGAAGCTGATTGAAAGAGGAGATGTAGATGCAGAGTTGGCCGGAGAGATGGATAAAAAATTTCGCAATCAACTGCAAGACCGTCTCAATGAGGTAAAGCAAAAGAAACTACCCTACAAGGTTCAGAAGATTGAGGAAGAATGGCACAAGTTGCGCAAGTCAGTGCCTGAAGACTTTGACCAATCGCCATCCACTGCCATCAAGCAGTCAGTGATAGATATGGTTGGAAAGGCCTTGATCACTTTGCCAGAAGGATTTAAGCCGATCAAGCAGATTGAGAAGCTGCTCAAAGACCGAAAGACAGCTTTCTTCGACACGAAAGAACTAGGTTGGGCTGACGCTGAACTATTGGCTTATGGATCACTGCTACTGGAAAATCGGATCGTGAGAATGTCGGGGCAGGATGTAAAGCGAGGTACGTTCTCGCACCGGCATGCCTATGTCATGGACGTCAATGCCAACGAAAATTATTGCAACCTCGATCACATCACAAAAGACCAGCAGAAGTTTAGGATATTCAACTCACTTCTTTCCGAGTTCGGTGTGTTGGGTTTTGAATATGGATATGCCATGGCTTCACCCAATGCACTGGTGCTTTGGGAAGCACAGTTTGGTGACTTTGTGAACGGTGCGCAGGTAATGATTGATCAATTCATCAGCAGTGCTGAATCAAAATGGCAGCGGATGAATGGACTTGTCATGCTGCTACCACATGGGTATGAGGGGCAGGGTCCTGAACACTCAAGTGCAAGACCAGAGCGATTCCTGCAATTGTCGGCAGAATATAACATGGTGGTGGCTAACCCTACTACTCCGGCCAATATCTTCCACCTACTTCGCAGACAAGTGGCATGGGAGTTCAGGAAGCCTTGTGTGATTTTTTCGCCTAAGTCTTTACTCCGTCATCCAGCTGTTGTTTCTCCGGTTGCCGAGTTTACGAAAGGGGGTTTTAGTGAAGTCATCGATGATCCTTCATCTCCGAAGGCCGCAAAGAAGGTTGTTTTATGTAGTGGCAAAATTTACTATGACCTGACCGAGGCGAGGCAAAAGAAAAAGATTAAGGATGTAGCTATTGTGCGAATAGAACAGCTCTATCCGTTCCCTGAAAAGCAGATCAATGCAATTTTGAAAAAGTACAAAGGGGCAGCGGTAGCGTGGGTGCAAGAGGAGCCTTCGAATATGGGATGCTTGAGTTTCATCCTTCGCATGATGCCAGATCAAAAGTTTGAAATTATTTCACGCAAAGCCAGTGCCTCTCCAGCCACGGGCTATGCCAAAGTACATAAAGCAGAGCAGGAGAAGATTGTAAACCAAGCTCTAGAAGTCAAAGCGTAAAAAATTTTCTTAAAACATCATGGCAGAAAAAGTTAAAGTACCAACGGTTGGTGAGTCAATTACAGAAGTCACCATTGCCAACTGGCTGAAAAACGATGGCGAGGTAGTGCAGATGGATGAGGTGATAGCAGAACTTGAGTCGGACAAAGCGACCTTTGAATTAACGGCACCACAAGCAGGAGCTTTAAAGATTGTAAAGCAAGCTGGAGAAACCGTTCCAATCGGTGAGGTTATTTGTGAAATAGATACATCTGTTAAGGGTTCATCATCCTCTTCCTCTTCAACGCCAGCTCCCAAAAAATCGGAAAAAGAAGAATCGAAACCGGAGGCTTCTGGTCCGAAGCCCACTGGTGCAGTAAAAGAAATGAAGGTGCCTGCAGTGGGTGAGTCAATTACCGAAGTCACGATTTCTACTTGGCTAAAAAGTGATGGCGACTTTGTTTCCCTTGATGAGGTGATTGCAGAAGTGGAGTCGGACAAGGCGACATTTGAACTGCCAGCCGAGGCGCAAGGAATATTGAGAATTGTGGCCAAAGAAGGAACGACCCTTCCCATTGGTGGGCTTATTTGCAAAATTGAGGTAGCTGAAGGTGCTCCCGCTCCCTCGGCATCCAAATCACCAGCGGCTAGTTCCGAAGCACCCGCATCTGGCGACAAGTCCTATGCCGCAGGACATCCCTCTCCGGCAGCTGCAAAAATTTTATCTGAAAAAGGTATCTCTCCGGATCAAGTGCAGGGATCTGGTGTTGGTGGCAGGATTACAAAAGAAGATGCCAACAAAGCGCAAGCTGGTAGCGTAAGTAAGGAAAAATCAGCGTCTCCAGCTGCCTCTTCAACGCCTGTTCCAGGTTCACGTGAAGTGAGAAAGGAGAAGATGTCTTCACTGCGAAGAACCATTGCCAAGAGATTGGTCAGCGTGAAGAACGAGACCGCGATGCTCACCACTTTCAACGAGGTGGATATGAAGCCTGTGATGGACCTTCGTTCGCGTTACAAAGATAAGTTCAAAGAGAAATACGGTGTCGGTCTTGGCTTCATGAGCTTTTTCACCAAGGCGGTCTGCGCAGCGTTGCAAGAGTTTCCCGCAGTTAATGCCTATATCGATGGAGATGAGGTGATATACCATGACTATTGCGATATCTCGATTGCCGTTTCCACCCCAAGAGGGTTGGTGGTGCCCGTGATTAGAAATGCAGAGGCGCTCAGTATGGCCGACATTGAAAAAGAAGTTGTTCGTCTGGCAACAAAAGGTCGCGATGGCAAGCTTTCGATAGATGAGATGACTGGAGGAACTTTTTCGATCACCAACGGAGGTGTTTTCGGTTCTATGTTGTCAACACCTATTTTGAATCCGCCTCAGTCAGCGATTCTAGGCATGCACAATATTGTTCAGCGACCGATCGCACTGAATGGGGAGGTTGTAATCAGGCCAATCATGTATCTCGCATTGTCGTATGACCATCGTATTGTAGACGGCAAGGAGTCGGTGAGCTTCCTTGTGCGCGTAAAAGAAATGTTAGAGGATCCAGGACGATTGATCCTGGGAATCTAATTAAGTAATTCAAAAAAGGAATCATTGAATAATGCAATATAATGTAACAGTAATCGGATCAGGCCCTGGTGGCTATGTAGCAGCGATCCGGTGTGCGCAGCTAGGATTTAAGACCGCCATCATTGAAAAATATGACACACTTGGTGGCACATGTCTGAATGTAGGATGCATTCCATCAAAGGCGCTTCTCGATTCTTCTGAGCACTTCCTCAATGCCAGAGATCATTTCAAGGAGCATGGCATTGATATAGAGCCGCCAAAAGTCAACATCAAGCAGATGATCAAACGGAAAGGTGATGTGGTAAAGCAAAACGTGGATGGAATCGCCTACTTGATGAAAAAAAATAAAATCGATGTGCACACCGGTGTGGGCTCTTTCATTGATAAGAATACAATCAAGGTAACAGGTAAGGATGGCAAGGAATCGAAGATCACCACAGAGAAGGTAATTATTGCTACCGGATCGAAGCCTACGCCTCTTCCGTTTGCTCCATTTGATAAGAAAAGAATTATTTCAAGCACTGAGGCACTGGAACTGAAAGAGGTGCCAAAACATCTGATCGTGATCGGTGGAGGTGTGATCGGAATGGAGTTAGGTTCAGTTTATGCGAGGCTTGGTGCTAAGGTCACTGTGGTAGAATTTCTGAATAGTTTGATCCCTACGATGGATGGTACCTTGGGTAAGGAATTGCTTAAAGTGACCAAGAAGATCGGTATGGAATTTTTCCTCGGTCACAAAGTCACTTCTCTTGAAAACAAGGGGAAGGAAGTGATACTAAAGGCAGAGGACAAATCTGGTAAGACAATAGAATTGAAAGGTGATTATTGCCTGGTGAGTATTGGGCGCAGGCCTTACACCGAAGGACTTGGCCTTGACAAGGTTGGGATTGAACTCGATCGTGGCAAAATACCTGTTGACGATCATCTCAAAACAAAGGTTGACAACATTTATGCCATTGGTGATGTAGTGAGAGGAGCCATGCTCGCGCATAAAGCAGAGGAAGAAGGCGTGATGGTAGCAGAGCAACTGGCAGGACAAAAACCGCACGTCAATTATTTACTTATTCCAGGCGTGGTGTACACCTGGCCTGAGGTGGCGAGTGTGGGTTACACCGAGGAGCAGTTGAAAGAGAACGGAAGAGCTTATAAAACAGGTTCATTTCCCTACAAGGCTTTGGGTCGTGCAAGGGCAAGCATGGACGTAGATGGTCTGGTGAAAATATTGGCAGACAAATCTACAGATGAGATATTAGGAGTGCACATCATTGGTGCGAGGGCGGCCGATATGATTGCTGCTGGTGTTACTGCAATGGAGTACCGCGCCTCAGCCGAGGATGTGTCGCGCATGTCGCATGCACACCCTACATACATGGAAGCTGTTAAAGAGGCTTGTCTTGCAGCCACTGCGAACCGACCTATCCATATGTAATCTTCCTGGAGAACCAATAGTTCGTAAAGTATCGCATCACCAATCCAACTACAATCGGGAGGAGGAATACATTTAGTTTCTGTGGCAGTATAGGCCACAACAGAAGTGTGACAAGCGTGATCCCGGTGAGTATGCCGAAGTAGCGCGCATTTAGCTTTCTTTTTTTAAAAATCAGAAATGCGAAGGGCAGGTTAAGTGGCATCGCCCAAAGCAAGTTAAAATTGTTAGCTGCCGCTTTGTGGTCGGTGGCAACCCAGAGTACAAATAGCAGGCATCCTATCGCACCTGTGAGAGACAGCAGAATAAAATCCAGCCACTTCGAAACTCTCTTCACTTTGAAATCACGAGCTGTGACAACTGCGATAAACACAAGTACAGTTCCAAACAGAATCCAGGGGTGTGGCCAGGAATTTTCTGGAGTTGGATTATAAGATGGATTGGAGATCACCACATTCTTTACTGCAGATTTTTTTTCACCATTCGCGATCAAGGCATGATTAAATGACGACTCCACATAATCAGGCAGGAACATGTATTCGTAAGGGCTGGCCTTCTTGTCCATGGGCAATCCCAAACAAATATCAATCCCAAGATCTCCCCATGGTTGTTCCTTCAGGTATATATCGGTAAGCTCACGGATGGTATAGTCAGTGGTGATGAAGCTGCCGTCAAATTCAATTTCTTCTTTTAAAACTTCCTTGAATACGTCTCGAATTTTTGTTGCGCAGTTATTATAGAAATAGTCGTACAGATAATTTTGATTTTCCGGTCTGGCGTTCCATTGCAGATAGTCGAATACTTTTTGTTTTTGCTCCTGGTTTAGGTCAAGCACTTGTTCGTGTACCCATCTGCCATAGTACAGGTAGATTTCTCTAAAACGTGGATAGGGCTGCACAGCCAGCTTGTAAAGGAGATGTCCTCGGGTGAAATTGAGATAGAAATTAGGTTGATCGAAGTCGAAAACGCCATAGTTGAATGCGTGATCGATATTTAATTCCGGATCGTAGACACGAATAGCACTATGACCGAATGCCGAATACAATTCATCTTGAGAAGGGGCACATGTAATTACTGAAATATGTGACTTCTCAGAAAGAGCGATATCCTGACCGAACAGGTTCTGAAACAGCAGAAAAACACTTATCGTAAAGGCGTTGCGCATCACGGCAAATAATCGGGAGGAAAGATATAACAAACAGATTGTAAAAGGTAATTTTGATTCTGCCATGAATCGGAACTTCAGAGACTCTCTAAATTTTGCTTCCAAGCTCACGCCACACAGAGCGGCAAATTATTTTCGCTTGCTGTCGAGTTATTCTCGCTCCCGAATAAATGGCACACCAGAAATTAGTGGACTCCCAGCCAGTATTTCCATTGAGCCCACAACGTCATGTAATTTAAGGTGCCCGGAGTGCCCAAGTGGCTTGAGATCGTTCACGCGTCCAACGGGGATGTTAAGCACTGATCTTTACAAAAAGGTAATAGATGAGCTAGCTCCGGCTCTTTCGTATTTGATATTCTACTTTCAAGGAGAGCCCTATCTCCATCCCCAGTTG
>DAORAG010000050.1:0-12165 GCA_035344095.1 Cyclobacteriaceae bacterium
GAAGTACGAAATGCAATGAACAGCGAGGGACTTAGTATCCAGTTGGATGCAGCCGCTGAATATTATCTTGATGAAGCATTAATGGAAAAGGTGATGAATGACCAACCCTTGCTATGCTTTGGAAACAAACTGGTGTTGTTTGAAACAAATTTTCTTACCGAGCCATTTCAACTCAAAGAATTTATTTTCAATGCGACCACCAAAGGATATAGGTTGGTATTGGCACACCCCGAAAGGTACCAATACCTGATTGGTGATATCGAAAAGGCAGAGGATTTACGAAACAGAGGCGTTCTTTTCCAGATTAACATACCCTCTATTGTTGGTGCCTACTCACGCCCGATCCAAAAATTTGCTCAGCAACTCATTAACAAAGGCTGGGTCGATTTCCTTGGAAGCGATTGTCACAATCAAATGCAAATGGACATATTGAAGGGAGCTATGAAGGACAAATACTTTGTTAAGGCAACAAATCTCGCCTTGATGAACCAATCCTTGATCACGGTATGATTGCCATAACGGGAGCAACGGGTCTTTTAGGCACTGCGATCATTCAAAAATTAATTGTTGATCAGCCTTTGATTGTTGGCCTCAAACGAGAATCCTCAAACACGTCACACCTTAGTAGTCCCAAAATCAAATGGGTTGATACCAGCCTTTATGATGCTGAATTGATTGAAGAGATTTTCCGAAATGAAAAAATAGAAATTGTAATTCATGCGGCAGCCCTGGTGTCGTTCAAGCCAGGTGATCGTGAATTGCTTTTCAAAACCAATGTGGAAGGAACCAGAAACGTTGTCAACGCATGTCTCGCAGCGAATGTTCCAAGGCTGATTCATATCAGCTCAATTGCTGCCCTTGGAAGGCAAAAGGGAATTGAAGTTGTCAACGAAAAAAGTAAGTGGGTTGACAGTTCGCTTAACTCGGATTACGCTGAGTCGAAGCACTTGGCTGAACTAGAAGTATACCGGGGCCGCGAAGAAGGTCTGGCAATTGACATTATCAATCCTTCTGTTATTCTTTCACGATCGGATTGGGACAGAAGTAGTGCGCAAGTCTTCAAGTACGTTTATGAGCAGCGGCCTTTCTATACCGATGGATTAATAAACTATGTTGACGCGAGAGATGTAGCAGAAATGGTTGCAAAAATTATTTCGATTCCATCCACAGGAAAAAGGTATATCGCCAGCGCTGGCGCAATCGAGATTAAAGAATTCTTCCATACAATCGCAATTAACCTGGGCAAGCGAACACCATGGATAAAAGTTCCCCGTCCTCTTGTGGTATTGGCTGCAAGGATGGAGCACTTAAGATCTGTTGTCACAGGAAGTACACCAATTGTGACCGCTCAATCGGCTCGATCAGCAAAGGAGAAAATACAATATGATAACCAACGAGCCGTAAACGAGCTGGGAATGAAGTTTCGATCCTTCGAGGAAACAGTAAAATGGTGTTGTGAGTACTACTTGAAGGGTAGTACAAACTAATGAATTTCGCAAGCTTGCCCCGTTTATTTATTGCACTACCTTTGCCACAATTCCCATGTACATGTTTTTAGGGGGGATTTTTTTGCCTATTTTAGGAAAACCATTTATCGGATGGCCCACGATTTCAGGAAACGCGAAGAAGAGGAAGAGCTGATCAAACGGTTTGAAGAAAGTTTGAAGAAGAACTCTAATGAGTTCTTCGAAATCAATTCTTACGAAACAATTATAGACTATTATCTTGAACATTCTAAGTTCAAGAAAGCGCTTGTTGCCGTAAATCAGGCGATGGACCTTTACCCGTTCTCCACTGAACTTATCGCAGTAAAGGCGCAGATACTATCGAGTCTGGAAGAATACGATGAAGCACTGACCTTATTGGAAAAGGCCAGGAATCTTCACCCGACCGATCTGGAAATCTACATTTCAATGGGGTCAATACTCTCACTGCAATTAAAACATCGTGAGGCGATTGAATTGTATGAGCAGGCACTTTCATTCACCGAAGAAGAGGCTGATGAAGTTTATTACAATATTGGCCTGGCACATCAAAACCTTGAAGAATACGAAGAGGCAATCGAGGCTTATAAGAAAACTGTTGAGTTGAATATCTCCCACGAAGGCGCGCTTTATGAACTTGCATTTTGCCTTGACATCGTTGGGCAATTAGAGAGCAGCCTCTCCTACTACAAGAAATTTATTGATGAGGATCCCTATTCTGCTGCAGCATGGTACAACCTTGGGATTGTTTGCAATAAGCTGGAAAGATACAGTGAGGCGATCGAAGCCTATGAATATGCGCTGGCAATTGATGAGTCTTTTGCGTCCGCATCTTACAACATGGGCAACACTTATCTGAACTCGGAGCAATACACAAAGGCGCTTGATGCCTTTAGAAAAACAATCGACATTGAAGGCCCAAGCCCCGAGGTATATTGTTCGATGGGAGCTGCGTACGAAAACCTTGAGCAATATGATCTCGGTTTAAAGTATTTTCAGAAGGCCGCCAAGCTGGATGCATTCTATGATGAAGCGTGGTTTGGTGCGGGTAGTTGCCTCGAGAAGCAGGAAAAATGGTACCAAGCACTTCATTTCTTTAACAAGGCCATCAAGCTTGATAGTCAAAATGCCGACTACTGGAAAGCTGCAGCCCACGCTGAATTCAAAATTGGCAACACCATTTCAAGCATTAGCGCCTACGAAGAAGCAAGTCACTATGGATCAACTGACAAAGAGATTTGGCTGAATTGGTCCTTTATTTATTACGAACAAGGAGAATATAAAAAAGCGATAGAGGTGCTCGAACAAGGACTTGGAGAAATACCTAACGAGCCTGACTTCCTTTATCGTATTGCGGTATATCATATAGAGGATGGCCACTTTAAGGAGGCGTTTAACTTTCTTGAAAATGCGCTACTTTTGGATTTTGAAGGGCATCGAATGTTGTTTGATTTTTTCCCAAAACCAGAAACGCAGAAAGCCCTCTTCAAAATCATAGATCAATTTAGAAAAGAGAATCAGTAATGAACTACACATTGAGAAATCTACCTGAGCGAACCTCAAAGCCCAGGCAAATAGGTTTTACTATGGCAATGGATAAGGGGTTGAGCGTGCGTGAGGTAGAGGACCTGATGACCATTGCAGCCGATCATATAGATATAGTGAAGTTAGGTTGGGCTACATCCTATGTTACTCCCAACCTCAAAGAAAAGCTTAGCGTTTATAAAGACGCTGGTATTCCTTGCTACTTCGGTGGCACGCTGTTCGAGGCGTTTATCATCCGAGATCAATTTGACGATTACCGAAAAGTGCTGGACAAGTATGACATGTCATTTGCAGAAGTATCTGACGGCTCAATTGATCTTGACCATGACAAGAAATTAGACTACATCTCAAGACTATCAGAACAGGTAACGGTGTTGTCTGAGGTTGGATCAAAGGATGCAGAAAAAATAATACCCCCGTATCAATGGATCGAGCTAATGCAAAAAGAACTTGATGCAGGCGCCTGGAAAGTTATCGGAGAGGCACGAGAGAGTGGTAATGTTGGGCTGTTCAGAGCTACGGGCGAAGTACGGTCAGGACTTGTACAGGAAATTTTGACGAAAATTCCGTTTGAAAAAATTATCTGGGAAGCACCACAGAAGGCGCAACAGGTATGGTTTATCAAGCTATTGGGGGCGAACGTTAATCTGGGCAACATTGCTCCCAACGAAGTGATTCCATTGGAAACGCTAAGGTTGGGGCTACGTGGTGATACCTTTTTACACTTTCTTGGATTAGAAAAGAAGAAGAGCAACAATGCTCCACCATTCTACGCTGACTAAAATCCGTTGAGACGACTTAAAGACTATTTGTTCCTTTATATCAAGGGAATAGGTATGGGAGGTGCAGATGTAATTCCTGGTGTCTCGGGGGGAACGATTGCGTTTATCACGGGCATCTACGAAGAACTCATCGAATCCATAAAGAGCGTAGACACGGATGCCTTTACCTTCCTGAGAAAACTTGAATTCTCGGCCTTTTGGAAAAAAATAAACGGAGCATTCCTGTTTACCGTTCTCGCGGGAATTATCACCAGCCTTCTTTCGCTTGCCAAATTAATGGGGTTTCTGCTGGCGAATTATCCAATTCCCATTTGGTCTTTTTTCTTTGGGTTAATACTCGTCTCTTCTCCCCTCATTTTAAGGGAGGTAAAGAAATGGTCATTTTCTATTGTACTTTCTGGTGTCTGTGGGATCGCGATCGCGTATTGGATCACCATCATCAGTCCATCGCAAACGCCTTCTAATTTGCTTTTTATCTTCTTCTGCGGTGCACTCGCCATTTGCGCTATGATTCTCCCCGGCATTTCAGGAGCGTTTATTCTTTTGCTTCTTGGAAAGTATGAATACATGATCCAGGCATTGATCGAGTTCAATATTCCGGTGGTATCGGTGTTTATTGCAGGATGTGTGGTAGGCATCCTAAGTTTCTCAAGATTTTTAAGCTGGATTTTAAAGCATTATCGATTTCCAACTTTAGCTTTGTTAGCTGGATTTATGCTAGGATCTCTCAACAAAGTGTGGCCCTGGAAAGAGGTGGTTTCATTTAGGCTCAATCACGCAGGTCAGCAGGTTCCTGCGTTTGATCAAAGCATTTGGCCAGGAGAATACCTCGAAAAAACAGGTAATGATCCTCTCATTTTTCAGTCAATCTTATTTGTTTCGCTGGGGGTGCTAATTGTTGTGTTCATTGAGAAGTTGGCTAGCTCCCTGAAAACCAAACCATAGTATGGAAAAAAAATTCGGTCTTATTGGCCTTACCGTTAGCCACTCATTCTCCAAAAATTACTTTGACGAAAAATTCTTTAGAGATGGGCTTCGCGACTATCACTACGACTTATATGAGTTAAAAAAAATAGAAGACCTTCAACAACTGATTAAGGACAATCCAGAAATGTGCGGATTGAATGTGACTATTCCTTACAAGGAGTCCGTGCTACCCCTTCTTGACAACATTGATGAGAACGCGAGAGGAATTGGTGCTGTTAATGTGATCAAAATCAAAGAAGGTAAGTTATCCGGTTATAATACAGACAGCATTGCCTTTAAAGAGACGCTTGCAAGGTGGTTTCATGAAACAGCAAATGCTTCTGCCATTGTGTTGGGAACCGGTGGATCATCAAAGGCCGTACAGCAAGCATTAAAAGATCTTGGTATTAACTTTAAACTTGTATCGCGAAACAAGGACAAGGCTGACTTTACATACGAAGAACTGAAAAACAGTAGTGCGATTGGTGAATGTAATCTTGTGATAAACACAACCCCGCTGGGGATGTCACCAAAGACGGAAGGCTATCCGCCAATCAAATATGATCAACTAACCTCGAAGCATTTCGTTTATGACCTTATTTACAATCCGGCTCGAACTCAATTTCTGCAAAAAGCAGAGATGAGAGGCGCGTCAATAAAAAACGGATTGGAAATGCTTCACATTCAGGCTGAAAAGGCCTGGGCTATCTGGAATAGCTAGAGACCAAAACCATCTCTATGGATTTTATCCTGAGCAGCGAGTATGAACCGACCGGTGACCAACCCAAAGCCATCGAACAGTTGGCAGCTGGCATCCTCTCGGGAGAAGAACATCAGACGCTGTTAGGTGTAACCGGATCAGGAAAGACTTTTACGATCGCGAATGTTGTTGCCAAAGTAAATCGACCAACGTTGGTGCTGAGTCACAACAAAACGCTGGCTGCGCAACTCTATGGTGAGTTCAAACAATTCTTTCCGGAGAACGCTGTGGAGTATTTCATCTCCTATTACGACTACTATCAGCCGGAAGCATTTATACCCAGCTCAAACCTCTATATAGAAAAGGACCTTTCTATCAATGAAGAGATAGAAAAGCTGAGACTTAGCGCTACGTCATCACTTCTTTCCGGAAGGCGAGATGTTTTAGTGGTAGCTTCGGTTTCTTGTATTTATGGAATTGGCAATCCTGAAGAATTTGGCAAAAACAGAATTCAGCTTGCTGTAGGTGAATCAATACCAAGAAATCAATTCCTGTTCGCACTCGTTGACATTTTGTACAGCAGAACAGAAGCTGAATTCAAACGGGGAACCTTTCGTGTAAAAGGAGACACGGTCGATGTATTTCTTGCCTACACAGATTACGCTGTGCGAATTTATTTTTTTGGTGATGAAATCGAAGGGATTCAACTCATTGATCCATTTACAGGCAAAAAGATTTCAGATGAAAAAGTCGCTGTAATCTTTCCAGCTAATTTGTTTGTCACCGGCAAAGACCTGCTTCAACAAGCAATAAAAGAGATTCAGGATGACATGGTGCTGCAAGTGCAGATGTTTGAGAGTGAAAAAAGGCATCTTGAGGCAAAGCGGCTGAAAGAACGCACCGAGTTTGACATTGAAATGATGCGGGAGCTGGGATACTGCAGTGGAATAGAAAATTACTCGCGATACTTTGACCGGAGAAATGCCGGAGCCCGACCGTTCTGCCTCATCGATTACTTTCCTGACGACTTCTTGATGGTGATTGACGAAAGTCACGTAACTGTGCCGCAAATAAGAGCCATGTGGGGAGGCGATCGATCCAGAAAAGTAAACCTGGTAGACTACGGATTCCGCTTGCCATCAGCTATGGATAATCGTCCACTAACATTCAATGAATTTGAAGGCATCCTCAATCAGGTGATCTATGTAAGCGCGACCCCTGCCGAATACGAGCTTAGAAAATCTGAAGGCGTTGTAATTGAACAATTAATTCGTCCCACAGGCCTGCTTGATCCTGAGATTGACGTACGTCCCAGTAAGAATCAAATTGATGACCTGCTGGAAGAGATCGATGAGCGGGTAAAAAAGAAGGAACGGGTATTGGTGACCACGCTGACAAAAAGGATGGCTGAAGAATTAACCAAATTTCTGGAACGCGCCAGCGTGAAATGCAGATATATTCACAGTGAGGTGCAAACATTGGATCGGGTAGAGATACTTCGCGAATTGCGACTTGGCATTTTCGATGTTTTGGTAGGAGTAAATTTATTACGAGAGGGATTAGACCTGCCGGAGGTTTCACTGGTGGCTATACTCGATGCAGATAAAGAGGGTTTTTTGAGAAACCAGCGTTCGTTGGTTCAAACTATTGGTCGTGCTGCACGAAACGAAAATGGTAAGGTGATCATGTATGCTGATACCATAACCGAATCGATGCAAGTGGCGATTGATGAGACCAACAGGCGCAGGAAAACGCAAATAGATTACAATCTGGCACACGGAATTGTACCGAAAACCGTTCTGAAGTCTAAGGAGTCAATACTCGGTCAAACCAAAGTGGCAGATTCGAAAAAGTCTACAAAGAGATATTATATCGAAGACGAAGAGAAATCCCTTGCAGCTGATCCTGTTGTGACTTACCTGAACAAGGAAGAATTACAAAAGATGGCAGACCGTACCCGAAAAGCAATGGAAAAGGCAGCCAAAGAACTTGAATTTATTGAAGCTGCTCGTTTACGAGACGAATACCTTGCTCTACAAAAAGCAATTGAGGATAAGAACTAATTTTTTAATCTATACTTACAATCACGAATGAAAAGGTTAATCTTAATTACCGTCCTGTCTTTTATTACAGTTGTTGCATTTTGTCAAAGCACAAATGACATCATGGTTGGCGGAGGACTTGATATTATCAAAACGGACAATCCTGGTGTTTTTGAAAGAGCACAAGTTGGACTGGAGGCGAACTACTTCGTTGTCCGGCACTTCGCAGTAGGTTTAGGAGCAGAGATCTGGACAGATCAGAAGAGTTCGTTTATGATGGGTGCCCGATGGTATGCCAATGACAATGTGTTCGTTCGTTTCCGTGGACTTATTGGCGCCAATGATGCATCACTTGGAGCGGGCTACGCCAAACCGCTGACGGAATATCTGCGGATTGAAGGGATGGGAGACTTTTATTTTGCATCAACAGAATTCGGAATTCGGGTGGGATTGAACTACGTGATTAAACGAAATTAACCAGTCAAGAATTTAAAAATAAAAGGCCCTATCCGGGCCTTTTATTTTATCTAATCTTCTTGAAGGCTTCCGCTAAGATGCAAATCGCTTCGCAGCCTCATCCCAATTCACCACATTCCACCATGCGGCCACATAATCAGGACGCCTGTTTTGGTAATTAAGATAGTAGGCATGCTCCCACACATCTAAACCAAGTACAGGTGTTCCTTTGGTCTCAGCAATATCCATCAACGGATTGTCCTGATTGGGAGTGCTTGTGATCGCTAGCTTTCCACTAGCGTCTTTAATCAGCCATGCCCAACCTGACCCAAAACGTCCGGCTGCAGCTGCGTTAAATTTGGTTTTCATTTCATCCACATTACCAAATGCAGCATTGATGGCATCCAAGAGCGCTCCGGAAGGGCTTCCACCTTTTGGGCTTAACAATGTCCAAAACAAACTGTGGTTGTAATGGCCACCGCCATTGTTTCTAACCGCCACCGGATACTTCGAAATGTTTTTGCAAATGTCTTCTATCGAGAGTTTTTCTGCATCGGTACCAGCAATCGCATTGTTTAAGTTGGTAACATACGCGTTGTGATGTTTGCCATGGTGTATTTCCATAGTACGTGCGTCTATGTGAGGTTCCAACGCATTAAAGTCATATGGTAACTTTGGAAGTGTAAAAGCCATAAAGTGTTGATTATTTAGTGAGAAATAAAGTTCGTCTTCAAATATAGTAACTACGCGAGCCCCTAAAAAGTTTAGTTTTTATGGTTTTAATACTTTTTAATAAGATCGCCCAAAATCTTGAGCCCCTCCTCTACCCGTTCAGTCCATGGAAGGCCATAACAAATTCTAAAGTAGTTTTGAAACTGACCCCTCGAAGAGAAAATGTGACCTGGGGCTATACCAAGACTGTGCTTTAGTGCCCTCTTGTGCAACTTGAAGGCATCAACTTTCTCATTCATCTCAATCCAAAAAGAAAAACCGCCCTGTGGACGAGTCACTTTCGTGTCTTCGGGAAAAAATTCTGAAATAGCCTGGCTGTACTTCAAACACTGTGTATGTAGTGCTTTTCTTAAATGTCGAAGATGCAGCTCATATCTTCCTTTCTGTAGAAAATTAGCAATCGCTTCCTGCAGTAATGTGTTCGTAGACACATTGTTCATTCGCTTCAGTGCGACCACCTTATCTCGATACTTACCGGGAACGGCCCACCCTATGCGATAACCAGGTGCAAGAGACTTTGAAAAAGATCCACACTGAAGAACGATTCCCTCTTTATCAAATACTTTGCATGTGCGAGGCCGCGTCTTTCCAAAATAAAGTTCGCCATAGATATCATCCTCAATCAACGGAATATTCTTCCTGGTCAACAATTCGACCAAGGCCTTTTTGTTTTCATCTGGCATCAGGCTGCCCAACGGATTGTTAAAGTTGCAAAC
The DNA here is from genome assembly GCA_035344095.1 of Cyclobacteriaceae bacterium. GTDB lineage: Bacteria > Bacteroidota > Bacteroidia > Cytophagales > Cyclobacteriaceae > ELB16-189. The sequence continues at coordinate 9,424 of DAORAG010000050.1, forward strand.
AAACAAGCATGCCTTGATATCAAATTTGGAAATAGCATCTTCCAAGTATTCAAGATTAATCCCCGTGTCTGCATCAGATGGAACTTCCACCACTTTCAGCCCAAGACTCTCAATAACTTGAAAGATCCCATAGTAAGTTGGAGATTCGATCGCTACCGCATCTCCTGGTTGTGTTACCGCTTTCAAGCACAGTGACAGAGCTTCAAGACAACCATTGGTCACCACAATGTCATCCTCACTTAATGCACCACCCCAATTAAATGAAAGTCGGGCGATCTGTTGCCTTAGTGCTTCGTTACCTTCGAAGTCTTCATAGTTCAAGCAGCTGTCAACCGAATTTCTTAGTGCATGAATTACCGATTTGTTCAGTTTGGCTGTAGGTAAAAGTGAATAGTCCGGAGAACTGACAGAGAAATGAACCAACTCTGGAGAGCGGAGGCCTGTATAAACACTGGCGATGATCTCGTCAAGGCTAACCGGTGTACATTCCTCGGCCGGCTTGCAACACGAAGGAACATCACGGCCCAACTGCGGTGAGTATTTCACATAATATCCTGACTGAGGCCTGGCTTCAATTAAGCCTTTGCTCTCAAGGTGATAATATGCCTGAAAAGCGGTACTCAAACTGATACCCTGTTCCTTACTCAAGGCCCGAACTGAGAGCAATTTGTCTCCCACACGAAGCGAATTCTTTTCGATTAGGCTTTCAATTCGATCGGCAACCTCAACGTAGAGGTGGTCTTTGGCGGCAATTGATTCCATTGGTAAACTGATATGGTCAAAATTAATAAAACTGAAACTGTTTTGTATACGTATAATCGAGAAAATTTGTGACAGAATTATAATAAGATGAGCATCGGAAGTAATTGGAAAGCATATCTGGCACTTGCAGTGGTTTGCGTTGCCTGGGGAACAACTTATCTCGCGCTGAGAATTGGGGTAATGGAGTTTCCTCCATTTCTATTTAGCGCCCTAAGGCAAATCATTGCGGGAATAATTCTTCTGGCCACCATGTTTTGGTTCGTCAAGAAAGAATTGCCAAGCAAAACAGTGCTCTTCAATCAAGCCGTTGCAGGGTTTTTCATGATAACGATGGGGAACGGCCTGGTAGGCTGGGCAGAAATGTTTGTTCCCAGCGGCATTGCTGCTATCATCTGTTCGATGGTTCCGATCTGGGTCATTGTGATCAACCTGATCATATCGAAAGATGAAAAACCCAACTTCCCGATCATTATGGGACTTGGTGTCGGCATAAGTGGGATCATTCTCATATTCGGACAAAATTTGAATGAAATAACAACATCTGTTTACATGATAGGCATTCTAGCCATTGTCATTGCCAATCTCGGTTGGGCTGGTGGCAGCATCTGGATGAAGAAAAAGAACCAGCAAAGTGATCCTTTTGTAAATGCCGGTCTTCAAATGACATTTGGTGGACTGTTGCTGTTGCCTGTAAGTGTTGGGTTTGATAACTACCAAGGAATGCACTTCAGTAGCAATGTAGTATGGTCACTTTTATATTTGATCGTAATCGGATCGGTGGCTGCTTATGCCTGCTACTCTTACGCCATCAAAAAATTGCCGGTTACTATCGTAACTCTCTATGCCTACATCAATCCAATAGTAGCGATTTTGCTGGGATGGTTGATCCTGGATGAAATGTTGACACTTAGAATTGTCATCGCAATAGGAATCACACTCGCTGGCGTATATATCGTTAACAAAGGCTATCAACTTCGAAGCCTATGGCGGTCAGCTTTGTCTACAAACTCTTGAAACGAATATTCAAACAGCAGAAAAAAAATATCAAATGACCAAGGCCTCATCATTGCAGAAAAAGATGCTTGAAGAACTGAAAGATCATGACCTCTTTCAAAAAGCAGAATCCTTAGGGCTGGAATACTTGGCGCATGCCCAAGAGAGGAATGTGTATCCCAGTGAAAGGGCACTTCTCGATCTCAGAAAATTTGATGAGGAGCTCCCCATATCAACCGGTGATGCCCACAGTGTATTACAGCAACTGAATGACTTTGGCGGGCCAGCGACAGTAACAACCATAGGCGGTCGCTATTTTGGTTTCGTAACGGGAAGTGTATTACCAGCCAGTCTTGCTGCTAAAAACTTGTCCATCTTCTGGGACCAGGTATCTGCTATGCAGGTCATTTCACCGCTGTGCTCAAAACTAGAGACTGTAGTGGAACAATGGTTAGTACAGTTATTTGGTTTACCTAAAGACACCGTTGCAGGCTTTGTGAGCGGCTCTTCGATGGCCAACTTCTGCGGTTTGGCTGCTGCCAGATATAGAATCCTGAAAAATCAAGGCTGGGACATCACTGAGAAAGGACTATTTGACGCGCCTAAAATCAGAGTGGTCACCGGAAGGCACGCACATTCAACGGTATTAAAAGCGATCTCACTTATTGGCCTAGGCAAAGCCAATATAGAATGGGTGGATGTGGATGACCAGGGCAGAATAATTGTGGATCAAATACCCGAACTGGATAATCGAACTATTTTAATTCTTCAGGCAGGCAATGTTAGCAGCGGTTCGTTTGACGACTTCAAAAACATTTGCGAAAAGGCAAAAAATAAAGGCGCATGGATTCACATTGATGGGGCATTTGGATTGTGGGCTCAGGCATCTGAGTCGTTGAAACATTTGACCAAGGGGATTGAGCATGCCAACTCGTGGGCCGTTGATGCACATAAGACGCTCAACACTCCATACGACAGCGGAATTAT
>DAORAG010000051.1:0-11931 GCA_035344095.1 Cyclobacteriaceae bacterium
CGTACATTTCTGAAAGAAAATAAAACCCCTCATCGGTCTCTTCAATACGCACCGGCTGTACGTGAGCTTTGTAATCTGGATTTTTTCCCTGGTCCATTCTTTCTTTCGACTTGGTTTTGATACGGCTGGCGCGTTTTTCAGGCAGGTAGTCGAGTATATGACTGAGTTCAGGAAAGGTAAAGTAGTTGATTTCCTGATTGGAGAATGGATCGACAAGAACGGAGTAATACCCAAGGGCTTCCGTAGTCACTCCTTCAGTGTAGGTACCCAGAATAATCAACTCCTCGCGTTGAAGGCCGCTCGTAATGCCGGTTAGGAGATTTTTTTCCTTTTCTATCTCAATGTAGTCTTCGATGAGTAGAGCTCCGGTATGATCAAACGTCTTCAACACAAGATGTCTTTTGTCAAGCGCATTTCTTTCGATCATTAATGCATTGAAAGTATTATTATGATTGACCCTGACATCCAATAGCTCGGTGTCTTTAAGGAAGAATCCAGGTATTACCTTAATAAACTCTGACTGCGTTTCATAGAGCATAACCGCGGGCTCACGGGAAACATATCCACCGAAAATTGCATTCTCACCAACCATTTCGAAGTGCGTCAACCTAAAGGAAAACTCATGTTTGATCTGATAATGCTTTACTGTGAAGTTGGTATTGTGGATTTGTAATAGTTCAAATTTGTTGGAATCGCGATCGCCTTCTCTGAATAGGTAGTAGACATATGGCTCTGCATATTCATAGCCTATCATATCATAGTTGGATTTCATCTCGATATCCGATACCCATTTTTCATTTAATGAGGAGTCGAGCAGAATTACTTCCCATAATCTTTTGCCATCGCTGAATTTATTTTTCTCTCTCATGAGAGAGATACCGCGTTCAGCCATCGATACAATGGTGAAACCGTTATCTGAATTTTTTAATTCTTTCTCATACCGACCTCTGGGAAAGAACTGCGCGCACGCAACTGACGTAATCATTGTCAGTGCAACGGCAAAGGTAAACCACCGACCAGGCCGAGGTAATATCTTACTCACGTGGAACATCTACTTCTGACTCATTTGTATCACAAGGTCAAACTCTTCTTTTTTAACCGGCTGAACAGAAAGCCTTGAAGATCTCACCAACACCATATCCGACAGCTTTTTGGTTGCCTTCACTTCCGCCAATGTGACTGGTCTTTTTAATTTTTTATCTGCCGAAATTTCGACCACTGACCAGTCCTTGTCCTTTGGGTCGGGGAAGTGTTCTTTTGATACTTTGGCTAACCCAACAATCTCTTTGCCTTCTCCGCTGTGATATATAAAAATGGTATCTCCTTTCTTCATTGCTTTAATGTTGCTCCGTGCCTGGAAATTCCGGACCCCGTCCCAAATGGTCTTTTTATCTTTAACAAGGTCGTCCCAGGAATAGGTCCCGGGTTCCGTTTTCATTAGCCAATAGTTCATACGTTCTTTTGGGTTTGTTCAGGTAGCGTTTTCTATAGTTTCTAAAATAGTAAATCCGAATCGCATTTTAGAAGGGCAATAGCTGGCTCATGGTCATTTATGAAATTTGAAATCAAATTTTGAAACATTCTGTCAGTTTACTCACCCGGATTGAGTTAGATTTATGCCCTCGGCAAATACTGGTAATGAATGAAAATATTAGTGATCAGGTTCTCATCCATTGGCGACATAGTGCTTACCACCCCTGTTGTTCGGGTGTTGAAGACCCAATTGGACCGTTCGGAGATTCACTATGCGACAAAGAAACAGTATGTGAATTTGTTGGCCGAAAACCCCTATGTCGATAAGGTGTATGCGCTTGAGAGTGGGTTGTCTGCCCTGATCAAATTGCTTAGAAAGGAGCGTTACGATCTTGTGGTTGATCTGCATCACAATCTTCGAACAAGGATAATAAAGACAGCCCTGGGTGTGAAAGCAGTGAGTTTTAATAAGCTGAATTGGGAGAAATGGCTGATGGTCAATTTTAAAATCAACAAACTACCCTCACTCCATATCGTTGATCGATACCTGGCTACGATCTCACACCTGGGAATTAAAAACGACTCACTCGGTCTGGATTATTTCATACCGGATAAGGACGAAGTACCCGAGGAATGGCTGCCTGAAAGCCACCGCAGTGGTTTTGTCGTTTATGCGATAGGTGGCCAGCATGCTACTAAGAAACTCCCGGTAAAAAGAATGATTGAGCTCTGTGACAAAATTAACCGACCCATTATTCTGCTTGGCGGTAAAGAGGATTTTGAAGATGGGGAAGTGGTGCGAAACTTTTTTGAACAAAGCGATAACTCGAGTGAGGTAGAGTCAGGATTAAAAGATGAGCTTGGCAAAAGAACGATTGTATACAACGGATGTGGCAAGTACAACCTCAATCAATCAGCCAGCATTACCAAGCGAGCCACTCATGTATTTACTCATGACACGGGCATGATGCACATCGCAGCTGCGTTAAAAAAGGAGGTATTCAGTATTTGGGGCAATACAATTCCACTCTTTGGAATGTACCCCTACCGAACCAAGTTTACCGTTTTGGAAAATAACAAACTGGATTGCAGACCGTGCTCGAAAATTGGTTACGACAAATGCCCCAAGGGACACTTTAAGTGCATGGAGAAATTAGTTTTTGATTTTTATTTGCCCGAAGGGAGCAATAAAAACTAATAGGCTCTCACCAGTTTTCCTTCCATGTAGTTGACATAAGACCGGTTCACCACGCGCGTTCCTCCCTTGGTAGGGTAGTTCCCTGTGAAATACCAATCTCCAGAATGATATGGAATGGCTTTGTGCAGATTATCGATGGTTTGAAACACCACTTGAAGCTCAGCTTTCATTCCTTCAGGCCTTACGATGTCAGTTATCTTATCAGAAATCTCTTCGTAGCTGAATTGCTCGTAAAGTCTCTTCACATAGTTAACAGGATTCTCCTCATTTTCGGATTGGAGACATTGTTCGTACACCTCACCTAATAGGTAATCCTTTCCCTGATCTTTAATGAGTTGAATAACCGCGCGGAATGCAACAAAATCCCCCATTCGGCTCATATCTATTCCGTAACAATCTGGAAAACGAATTTGAGGAGCAGAAGAAATCACCACAATTTTCTTTGGATTTAGCCGATCAAGCATTTTCAGAATGCTCTTCTCCAACGTGGTACCTCTTACGATCGAGTCATCAATAACTACAAGGGTATCTTTTCCTTTGCTAACGACTTCATAAGTGGTATCATACACATGTGCTACCATGTCATCACGGTGCTCATCATCAGTAATGAAGGTCCTTAACTTTGCATCTTTCAACACAATTTTTTCCACCCGGGGTCGGAATGACAGCAATTCTTCTGGTGAATCCACCGAAGGCTTTCCATCAATTAGAATATCTTTTTGCTTGCTGACGAGAAAATCTTCGATGCCACCCATCATTCCCAAAAAAGCTGTCTCAGCGGTGTTGGGAATGTAGGAGAAGATGGTATTCTTCAGATCAAAATTTATTGACTTCAATATCTGAGGAACGAGAAGCCTTCCCAGGGTTTTGCGTTCCTGGTAGATTTCCGGATCAGTTCCTCTGGAAAAGTAGATGCGTTCGAAGCTACACGACTTTTTTTCCAGTTGCTTGATTACAGGATACTGTGCAAAGTCTCCGCTTTTTGTAATGATCAGCGCATGCCCAGGGTCAATTTCTTCAATTTGGCTATAGTCAATATTGAACGCTGTTTTGATCGCTGGCTTTTCTGATGCCACCACCACTACTTCCTCATCTGCATAGTAATAGGCTGGACGAATGCCAGAAGGGTCTCTTACTATAAAAGCAGAGCCGGACCCTGTGAGTCCGGCCATCGCATATCCACCGTCAAAATCTTTACAAGCGCGCTTTAAAACCTTCTGCAGATCAATTTCATTCTCTATGAGTTCTGAAATCTCCGGGTTGGTGAACTTGTCCTTATATTTTTTAAACAGAGATTGGACCTCCTCATCAAGGAAATGGCCAATCTTTTCCATAACAGTAACGGTATCAACCTTGTCTTTAGGGTGCTGACCCAAGCCGACCAGGATGTCGAACAGTTCATCCACGTTGGTCATGTTGAAGTTACCCGCCATCACCAGATTACGGCTCCTCCAGTTGTTTTGTCTTAGGAAGGGGTGAACATTCTCGATGCTATTGAAGCCGTGAGTACCATATCGCAAGTGCCCCAGCCAGAGTTCACCTGTAAATGCTACATTCTCCTTTAGCCATCGCTCGTCTTTGAACTTCTCTACTCCCCCTTTTTTGATACCCTTTTTGTACTTTTTTCCGACTTTGCTGAAAAGGTCCGCAACCGGTTGAGGTTTCATGCTTCTGTACCGGCTGATGTACCGAAACCCCGGTTTTTGATCAATTTTGATGTTAGCAATACCTGCGCCATCCTGGCCCCGGTTGTGCTGCTTTTCCATCAAAATGTACATCTTGTTCATTGCGTAAGTGGTGCCATACTTTTCTATGTAGTAAGAAAGAGGCTTTCGCAATCGAATTAGGGCTATGCCACATTCGTGGAGGATGGCATCACTCATAGGAAACGGTTAAGACACAAAGTTAGCGCTATTAATCCAACCCATCAACTAATGGGTTGTGTCCTTTAAACCAAAATGGAGGGCAAAAGATTTGAGTAGGTGCTGATTTTTTTAAAATTAAATCAGATGCTGGTTTCTGAATACTTTGCGATAGTAAAGTAAAACGTGCTGCCCTTGCCTTCCGTACTTTCCAGCCAAATGCGACCCCCGTTTCTTTCCACAAATTCCTTGCAGAGAATCAGCCCAAGGCCTGTGCCCTTTTCATTGGCCGTGCCCCTGGTGCTGTAGCCTGATGTTTTTTCAAAAAGGATCTTCTGAACTTCAGGACTTATACCGACTCCATTATCCGAAACAGAGACAACGTATTCACCGTCTTTTTCTACGGCACCAACCTTAATTTCTCCACCACTCTCTGTAAACTTCATACCATTAATGATAAGGTTTCTAAAGACTAAGCTTATCATATTCAGGTCGCCAAGCGCGAAGCTATTCTGCGGTACATCGTTGGTAAGCTTGATTTCCTTGATATGCAGGGATGTCAGGAGTTTAAAATTGTCCTCAACGACTTCACCTAAGTCAATTTTGGTGGGCTGAATCCTGAGTTTATCCATCTGAAGCAGCGCCCAATCCAACAGATTGTTAATAAGGTTCTTGGTGTGATTGAATTGAAGCCTAAGCTCCTTGGTTAATTTAGGAAGTTCATGCTTTTCAATTTTGTCGCTGCTCATCAGATCAAGAATAGCTGACAATGCGTTAATTGGCGAGCGTAAATCATGAGAAATAACAGAGAAAAATTTGTCTTTAACCTGGTTCAATTGCTCAAGCTCAAGACTTCTTTTCTTCATTTCATTCTGGTGTTCGAGAAGAAGCTTGTTAATCCGAATTCTCCGCTGACCGCTTCGATACACGGTAAACAAGAGAATGACGGTCAACGCGACTACCACTACCATAATATTTTTGAGAAATGCCTGTCTTTTTAACTCATTTGCCTGACGGGCCTGTGTCTGGTTGAGTTGGGCAATTACCATGTCTTTGGTCTCGGTTTGCAGTCGAAGTTGATCCTGGAAAATCCGTTGGATCATGTCCTGACTAAACAGGCTATCCTGAAGGACCTTGGATTGTTTTGTGTAGGCCAACGCGTTCTTGTAGTCGCCACGTTCTTCATAAAGATTAGAAAGTGAACGATAGCAGTCGATTTCAAGCGTGCGTGCATCAATGCGCTTGGCAATATTTAGGGCTTCAAGGATCAGATTGGCAGCGTCTTCAAATTGTTTCTGACGGAGTAAGAGTTTTCCCTTTCCAAGTTGTGCCTCAGCTAGCCCAAACTCATTCTGCATTTTTTGTTGAATGATCTCAAGCGTGTCGTAATAAGCGTATGATTTTTGATAATCGTTTTTCCTAAGGTAAAGTCTCGCAATTCTCGAGATTACTTCTGGCTCAAGAATTTTGATTTGCCGTTGTCTTGACAATGAAAGTGCTTTTAGAAGAGACTCCTCTGCTTTGTCGTATTCGCCTTTGCGCAGATATACATCGCCTACTTCATTGAAGGTGTAAGCGGGTCCATCTTTATCGCCAAGTTGCTCACTCATTTTTCTTGACAACTCCATGTGATCAAGTGCGATACCAAACTGCCCCAGTTCTTTAAATACCGTGCCGACATTGTGCAGCGCGATCGTTGTTTGCAAGGAGTCGTCAATCGCCTTGGATATACGATAGGATTGCGTAAAGTAGTAGTAAGCTTCATCATATTCTCCGAGACTGACATAATCATTGCCCAGGAAATTGAATGAGCTGGCAATATGAGCGCTGTCTTGCGAGGCCAGCGCTATTGGAAGCCGTGCCTTGTCATACTTTAATGCACTGAGGAAATCTCCCCGAATAGTGGCGAGGTAGCTTTGTTGCTTGTAGGCATCGAGCTTTCCCCATTGTAAATTTTTTTCCTCTGCCAAGGCCGCTGCTTCGTCTACTGAGGCTTTAGCCTTAGGAAAGTCAATGAACTGGTATTCTTGAGAAAGGGCGATTAGAAGCGTCAGCCTTATGGAATCGGAAGATGCTGCATTTAACTCCTTTTTTAGACTATCGGCCTTAGATATTACAGGCTGTGCGTGCAGGCTGCTGCCCACTGCGATAAGAATTATCAGAAACCAGGTTCTTATCATTACCAACAATGTACCTTTAAAACTCAAGTTGCCCATATTTAAATCCTAAAAAATGGCTGTTTATTTTGTGTTGCTTTCAGTCGTTTTGCCCTTAATGGTTAACAGCATCAAACCATCCCGAGCAAATAAGGTAACCAGTCTTGTTACATAAAACGTTACGACCAAAGTCCCACACCACGATTAATGTATAAACTTAAAATTAAGCCAATAAGTTAAGGTCAAAATGTGGAATTTCATTTAAAACAATACATGGATAAGGTCATCCGGGACATCTCAGTTCCAAAGCCTGTGTTGCTCCAAATGAACAATCTCCCCAAAAAACAGACGGGTTGATGCCTCAAAAGAGGGAGTGTAGTCGGAAACAAAAAAATGTTTAGTTGAATCAGTTTCAGGATTCAAGAGATTATTCTCGCTGAGATAGGCGTGCAGGGCCTCAGCTACGATCTCTGAGGAATCAAGAATGGAAACAGTGCCTTGGTAATACGCATCAATTTCTTTTTTGATCAGAGGGTAATGGGTACACGCGAGAATAAGTGAAGCAATATTACCCAATTGGTCATCTGATAGGTATTGAGCGATTATCTCATGACTGATTTGATTATTAAAAAAACCTTCCTCTATCATTGGTGCAAGCAGCGGTGTTGCAAGCGAGTTGAGCGTGATGTTTTTTGCCGCCTGCGAAATTCTGGATGCGTATACCCCGGACGTTACCGTTCTCTTTGTTCCGATCAATCCAATCGTCTGCGAGGCGTAGTGATTAACAACATGATCAACCATGGGATCAATTACATTGATGATGTGTGCGTCTTTTCTTACATATTCTTTCAAAAGTTCGTAAGCGGCAGAGCTTGCTGAGTTGCAGGCTATCACAATGACTTTGCAACCTTTTCTTAGCAGCACGTCAGCGATCTTGACTGAGTATGCCTGGATTGCAGCTTCTGACTTATCTCCGTAGGGTAAGTGAGCTGTATCTCCGAAATAAATTATATTTTCATTGGGCAACCGACTTGTAATGGCATGGGCAACAGTCAGGCCGCCAATTCCACTGTCGTAAATGCCGATGGGGCCGGATGGGTTGTTATTCATGTTGGCGAAATCCGTGTCTCAGTTCAAAGGACCAAAAATATGACTTGGAATTTGTATAATTGTGACCTTAACCATCTAAATAATTCACATGGCATTCAATCTGTTAAAAGGAAAGCGTGGAATCATTTTCGGAGCATTGGATGAAAATTCTATCGCATGGAAAACAGCTCTTAAAATCAAAGAAGAGGGCGGCACCTTTACCTTAACCAACGCACCCATTGCAATGAGAATGGGAAAAATAAATGAGCTGGCAAAAGCGTGTGGTGCTGAAGTGATTCCTGCTGATGCTACATCAGAACAAGACTTGAATACGCTCTTTACCAAATCAATGGAGGTAATGGGTGGGAAGATTGACTTCGTGTTGCACTCTATCGGTATGAGCCCCAACGTAAGAAAGGACAAGCCTTACGGTGATTTAAATTATGATTGGTTCTTAAAGACACTTGATATCTCAGGAGTTTCTTTTCACAAGGTGCTGCAAACTGCGGAGAAGACCGATGCAATGAATGAGTGGGGGTCAATTCTTGCCTTGACCTACATTGCAGCGCAAAGAACATTTCCTGATTATTCAGATATGGCACAAGCCAAATCGGTACTGGAGTCAATTGCGCGCAGCTATGGATACCGATTTGCTAAGCTAAAGAAGGTGAGAGTGAATACCATCTCGCAGTCACCAACCAAAACAACTGCTGGTGCAGGTATATCTGGGTTCGATGTGTTTTATGATTATGCACAGATGATGTCTCCGCTAGGCAATGCGTCTGCTGAAGATTGTGCTGCCTACATCGTTGCCATGTTCTCTGATTTCACCAGGATGGTCACAATGCAGAACTTAATGCATGACGGAGGATTTTCATCAACTGGTATTACTGAGGATTTGATTGAGCGCCTTTCAAAATAGACCTGGTCATCAAGGGTTTTATTGAGTTGGCGATCATCTGGTATGGTATGCTTTCCACATTGTAAAATTAATCTTGGGCTTCGCGTGATTTCAAAACGTGAAGATGGTTACCATAATGTGGATACATGCTTCTATCCGGTTCCGTGGACAGATGTATTGGAGATATTGCCTGCCAAAACAAACTCATTCACAAATAGTGGAATTCCGATTCCAGGTAAGCCTGAACAAAATCTTTGCTTGAGAGCATACTACCTTTTGGCTGAAGACTTTGATCTGGCTCCTGTAAGCATTCATCTTCACAAGATCGTTCCGATGGGAGCGGGCCTGGGTGGCGGCTCATCTGATGCAGCTTTCACACTCAAGTTGTTGAATGATATTTTTGAATTAGGCCTTTCGATCGATCAGTTAAAGAATTATGCCGCGCAACTTGGCAGCGATTGTTCTTTTTTTGTTGGTGACAATCCGATGCTGGGTTCCGGAAGGGGTGAGATACTGGACCCGATCAATATTTCACTGAAAGGCAAGGATGTAGTAATAGTCAAACCCGATGTTCACATCTCGACAGCGGAGGCTTATAAAGGAATCGCGCCCGCTATGCCTTCAAACAATGTGAAGAACATTGTTGAGAATACTCCAGTTGAGGGGTGGCGCGAAGTTTTAGTCAATGACTTTGAAGCCAGTGTCTTTCGCCAGCATCCCATCATTGCCGAGATCAAACAGCGGTTCTATGATGAGGGAGCCATCTATGCAAGCATGTCCGGATCGGGTGCGTCTGTGTTTGGCATTTTTGATGAGCCGAAAGACTTGAGCCAGAAGTTTGGCAACATGACCTATTGGTCTGGCGCTTTGTAGTCGCGAATTGATTTTTCCTTAATGAGAGGATGTGCTATTACTGAGAGAATAATAACTGCTGTTCCGATATAAAATTCAATTTGCATTTTTTCAGCATCGCCAAATATAATCACCGCCATGATGATACCATAAACGGGTTCAAGATTGGAAGTTAGCTGAACAAAGAAAACAGATAGTCGCTTTAGCAATTCAATTCCAGCGGAGTAAGCATACACGGAACAGACAAACGACAGGATGCAAATGTAAAACCAATCCATCGCAGTTGGAGTAAGTTGCAACGTTTGATTAGTTGCCCACATGTTTTTATAAAAAGGTAAAAAGATCAATGTGCAAAGGAATGCCCCTATCATCTCCAAAAATGTGATCGTGTAAGGATGAATACGCTTTACATACCTTGCGTTAATCACAGAAAACAATGCGATTGTGAACCCCGATGCGATACCTAGCGTAAGACCTAGCGGAAATTGAAAGTCGAATGAGAAAATAATATAGAGACCAATCACCACAATAATTCCCAGCACAACTTCAAATGTTTTCACTTTCGTTCTGCCAATCATAGGCTCTAGAAATGCAGTCCAAAGAGAACCTGTTGCAAAACCAACAAGGCTGACGCTCGCATTGGAAACTTTTGCCGAAGCAAAGAAAGCAATCCAGTGAATACCCACGATAAAGCCTGTGCCAAGTATTCCGATTAAGTCAGCTTTATCAACTTTAAAAGAGTTGCCCGTAATGGCAATGAGAACCGCCAGGCCAATAGCCGCCAGCAAAGTTCGGTACAACACCATCTCAACAGCCGGGATCGAGATCAACAATCCAAGGATAGCGGTGAACCCCCAAAGGAATACAACGAAGTGAAGTTTAAAGTAATCTGCTGTTGATGTAATCAACGAGGTACGTATTTATACATGCCAAGCGAAATCACCGTAAAGGTAAGGTTGGGAATCCATGCCGCTAAAAATGGAGATAGTGAGCCTGCTTCTGCAAATGTTCGCGACATCATAAAAAATAAAATGAATATAAACGAAAGTAGAAACCCGAGGGCAATTTGGAAACCCGTGCCTCCTCTGCTTTTCCTGGATGAAACAATTACACCCATAAACACCAAGACAAAGATGGTGAAAGGCGATGAGAAGCGAATGTGTCGTTCCACCTCATAGGCCTCCACTCCGCTGGCACCTCTGAATCGTAATTTCTTAATGTGTTCCGTCAGCTCATTGATTGTCATTCCATCGTACTTGCGTTCAGCATTCTCAAAATCTGCGGGAGTGACTGAAAGGGCAGTGTCAAGTTTTTCGCCAACCTGATCTGAGCCTGGCGGTGGATGATAACCTACATGAAAAATTGAATCGACTCTTTTTCTTTTCCAAAAACGAATGGTCCATTTATTCTTGGTCGAATCCCAGGTAATATTGTCAGCCGTCAGTTTATCTACCAGGCGATTGTTTTCAAATCGCTCAAGTGAAAATTGATACCCAGTGCTGGTGTTAACATTATAATTCTGCAGGTAGAAGTATACGTTTGGCTCAATCTGCATGTGTACATTACGCTGATCGAAGTAATATGCTTTATTTAGATATTGAATTTCAAACGCAAGTCTTGAGCGATTCGATTGTGGGATAACCCATCCGTTAAGTACGAAATTAAAAATGGCAATAATGAACGAAGCCAGAAAATAGGGAACCAGCAATCTTCTGAAACTAACACCGCTGCTCAGGATGGCTATGATTTCTGTGCGGGCTGCCATTTGTGAGGTGACAAATACAACAGCTATAAATACCATGATCGGACTCACCAAGCCAATGACCCATGGAATGAAGTCGCGATAGTAGCCAAGGATCGTAGGACCGTCCAGATTGTTGCGCGCGAACTTATCCATCTTCTCGGCCAAATCTATCACAGCCACAATGGCCACTATGATCAGTACCACGAAGATGAAAGTGTACAGCACTTTCTTGATAATATATTTATCGATGATCTTCACTACTTTATATCCGTTGTGCTACTTTTTTTGTCATTTGTTTCTTCCAACTTAAAAAATCGCCTTCGATTATTTTTTCCCTGGCCGTACGCATCAGCCAAAGATAGAATGTGAGGTTATGAATAGAAGCAATTTGCGCGCCTAAAATCTCCTTATTAATTATCAGATGCCTTAGGTAGGCTTTTGAATAGGTTGTGCTCGCATAGCCGCCAAGTGTTTCATCGATCGGACTTAAGTCATCACGCCATTTTTCGTTCCTTATATTGATGATGCCATTACTGGTAAACAACATGCCGTTGCGGGCGTTTCGGGTAGGCATCACACAGTCGAACATGTCAATTCCCAGCGCAATACACTCAAGAATATTCTCCGGAGTCCCTACACCCATTAGATATCTCGGC
>DAORAG010000052.1:0-11931 GCA_035344095.1 Cyclobacteriaceae bacterium
GGTATGAGGCAAGAGGTAATGGTGGCTGTAAACAACCTGAGAAAGGCCACTGACCAAACCAACGATCTACTCAGGCAAATTTCACAGATTTCAAAAGAGGTAAATGAGGGGCGCGGGCTAGCTGGCTGGCTTATCAACGATACCCTTACGCGAAACAAAATTCATGAAACGTTGGACGACTTAAAACAAGCATCGCAACAGATCAACGCATCGACCGATAGTTTAAATAATCTGGTTGGCGACCTTAGCGCTGGTAGTGGTCCGATTCCGGCACTCATGAAAGATACCGCCATGGTAAATGACCTTCGTCAAACCTTGAAAAATCTAAACCTGGGCACCGGTAAGTTCAACGAGGATATGGAGGCGCTTCAAAGCCATTTTCTTTTCCGAAAATATTTTAAAGACAAGGAAAAGAAAAAAGAAAATAAATGAGGGATGTATATAACCCTTCAATTCAAGTGAAAGACATCCTTTGATTTTTCGGCCTCGAGAACCAGATGTGTTTGATAGCGAAGCCTGGACAATAAAAAGGCCTCCTTTTTTTCTTCGCTGAGCTGCACAAATTTCAGTCGGTCCGGATTATCGAGATTGAGTTCGTTGGCTATACTGTAGAGTGAAGTAAACTCTTCATGTTTCGAGATTAGCAACAGCTTTAGATAGGAGTTAAATTCGACACTTAACTTTCTCGACACCGGTGTAGTCAAATCTACATTCCACATTTCCACGTCTCCACCAGGATACAATTTATCCTTAAAAGTGCGTTGCATGGCATTCATCGAAAACAAATCAACACACTTTACAATGATATCTGACTCACCGCCTGGGTACCTTTTGATGATACTCTCGAGTTTCACCAAAGACCCGAGTTTACTGTCGTTGGTGGTATGGTTATAGAAAATACCAAAGGAGATATCCTTCTTCTCGGCATCCTCCAGCAATTGACGATAACGTGGCTCAAAAATATGTAAGGGAACCATTTCCCCCGGAAGGGGAAAGATGGTGAGGGGGAAAATGGGTATTCTAATTAATCCTGTCACACCCTATTTAACATCAAATTAATCTAAAAGTTACAGTTTCAATACTGAATTAAATAATGAGGCTCACACTTATAATTCTCACGCAGCAATTTTGAGCCATTTAAAAAACTCAGGTCAACAATAAAACAAAACCCGGCAACCTCCCCACCGAGTGCCTCGATCAGTTTGCCAGTGGCATTAGCAGTACCTCCTGTAGCCAGTAAATCATCGTGAACTACAACCCTCCACCCTTTTTCGAGCGCATCCAGGTGCATCTCGATGGATGCTGATCCATATTCCAGGTCATAGGATTGACTCACTTTTTTATATGGCAACTTCCCCGCCTTGCGAACGGGTATAAATGGCACCCCAAGATGTTGCGCCAGAAGAAACCCAAACAAAAAACCCCTAGCTTCAATCCCTGCCACAGCATTCACAGTCTGGCCTTGGTAGTTAGCAGCAAATTCGGAAACAATTTCACGTACCACGGAAGGATTCTCCAACAGAGGAGTAATGTCCTTAAAAAGAATCCCGGGCTTCGGAAAGTCAGGCACATCACGGATTAAAGATTTGATCTTCTCCTGTAGTGGCATGGGGCAATTATAAGTAAATTCAACCGGATTAAACCGCTTGATAAATGAAAAGTATTACAAGAATGATCGAGGACGAAGTGTATGTGGCGACCAATGAATTTGGTCACGAAGTAAAAATTGACATGCGAAAACCAGACAATAAAAAGAGCCAATCCCCTGTTGAATTATTACTATCGGCTGTAGGGGCCTGTGGGGCAGTGGACATCACGCTGATGCTGAAAAAAAGAAAAAAGACGATCATCAATTTCATTACGGAAACCGAAGGCACGAGAAGAGATGAGCCCCCGAGGTCTTTCACGCAAATCCATTGCCACTATAAGATTATATCACCCGATGTTGAAGAGGAGGAGCTTGCCAAAATAGCCAAGCTTTCATTAGAAAAATATTGTTCCGTTGCGGACAGTCTGAAAATAAAAGTGACCCATTCGTCAGAGGTGGTTCGACCAGCCTAAACTACGATGCCGTTGATAATCACCTGCTCTATCCATTGGGTTCCAAAGGCATACGGCAAATAGGCAATTGAAGGAACTGGTTTTGTAATTAGCACACTTGCATTTTTCCCCTTCGTAATGCTTCCATGCGAATCCAAAACCTCCATCGCAGCCGCGGTATTGAGGGTGGCTGCATTAAACGCCTCCTCAGGTGTCATCTTCATCTTTATGCAAGCCATGGAAACCATCATTTGCATATTGCCCGTTGGCGAGCTACCCGGATTGTAGTCAGAAGCTATAGCCAGCGGCAGCCCGGCATTGATCAGATCCCTTGCTGGCGGAAAAGATAAATTGAGAAAATACGCAGCACCGGGCAGCGCGGTGGGAATGGTATCGCTTCTTTTGAGTGCCTCAATCTCTTCTGCCCCGATATTCTCAAGATGATCCACACTGATCGCGCCCACCTCTACACCTGCCTGCACACCCCCAGATCTTTTCAATTGATTGGCGTGAATGCGCGGACGCATTCCAAACTTCTTTCCTTCTTCTGCAATTCGGATGGTCTCCTCCTTGCTAAAAAAACCATCTTCACAAAACACATCGATGTAGTCAGCCAGTTTTTCATCAGCCACTGCGGGGATCATTTCTTCGATCACCAGTTTGACATAGTCTTCCTTGGTGTGAGACTTTGGGATAGCGTGCGCTCCCAGGAACGTTGTCTTTACTTTCAATGGCGTTTCCTTTCCAAGTCTTCGCGCCACGCGCAACATCTTTAGCTCATCTTTCACCGTAAGTCCATACCCACTTTTGATTTCCACGGCTCCTGTACCCCAGTGGATAATTTCGTCAGCGCGCTTTTTTGCCTTTTCAAAAAGTTCATCTGCCGACATCTGCTGGAGCTTGTTCGCTGAGTTCAAAATTCCCCCACCTCTGGCCGCGATCTCTGCGTAGCTCGCACCTTTGATCTTCATCACAAATTCCTCTTCGCGACTGGCAGCAAACACCAGGTGGGTGTGTGAATCAACAAATGATGGAAGAACAAATCGACCTTTAGCATTAATTGTTTGGGTCGCTAACGAGGAAGGAATATCTTTCATCCTCCCATAGTCAGCAATCTTTCCGTCCTTGATGGCAAGGAATGCTTCCTCAATGATCGGCAAGTTAGCCATAGCATCTCCCTTAATGACACTGGATGTGCCTTCTCTAACCTGCGCAAGACCTTTAATATTAGTAATGAGGATATCCCAAGGCATCAGGATATTATTTTCCGAAGGATTCTACTTTGTAGTCGAGGTTGGTCCCAAAAACAGGGAAGCTGATTTTGAACATCGCGAAGAACTGACGCCCCTGTACACTCGGGCGGTAGCCCAGCTCACCACCGTAAGCCCAGCTTAGGGTGCGATTGAATTTTCCATCCAAACCTAGTCGAAAGCCAATAGCACTTGTCTTGATCGGATCGACACTGTATTCTACAGACTGGTACTTCACGGGATCAAGACTTAACGCTGGCGCGTACATGATATCAAAAAATACTGTAATCAGTCCATCATCAACGGCTTCCTCATAGGAATCAAAAGCAACGGCAACATTTCTGAACCAGGAGATTGAGCCCCCTAAATAAAGTCCGGTTGATGAAAGGTTACTAAAAACTCTGAGATCCTGTGTGCGACCTAGATTATCAACGAAAGTAGTGGGTATTCCAATCCCTTCAGAATTGACCAGGTCTGTGTTGGTAAGATCCTGCTTCTCCATCACGCGGTTCAGATCGACTGTTGAACTCCAGGCTATGGCACCAAGTCGGGCGCCATAAATTTTTCTCACTTTTGCAGGCACCTCGGCCTTTAGCGGCACGCGCCCAGCCCACTTGTCTCCCTTGTAGCTGTTCCTATACAGCACCATTTTGGTCTTAGAAGTTTCTTCTACATCCTTGAAATGATATGTACCTCCCAATTCGAGGTAACTGAAGGTAGTAGGTTGATTACTGCTATTTCCGTTTTTATCTGCGAGGTCACTGTTAAGATCATAGAATGTGCTACTATAAGGTCTCCTGTAGTGCACTCGGAAGTCAGCCTTATCTTGATAATAGTAGGCGGCTTCAATGCCGAACCCCGCATTCACGTTTGTGGCAAATACATCGCCATACAGCGGTTGAAATCCAATGAATAGTTTGTTGACTGCATAGGGCTCATCATACAGCTCTTCAAACGTAACAGCACCTTTGTCCCTGCGCTCGCCCTGAGCGCGGGCGGACAACGAACAAAAGCAAAGCAATACGAAAACTAAGTTGAGCCTCATTTTTGGCAAGTCAATTGATAAAGGTAGTAAAAACATCGATTCCACTCACAATTCGAGCTTTTTACAGGCATCGAGTCTGCAAATTAACAAAAACCGAAATGAGCACCGGATTGGTGTAAGAATTTCAACGATTACGAACTATCAGTTTACTGGCAATGGTTCCAGGAACTCCAGTTGGCCAGACCGAAAGTGGATGAATGGGACGTAGAGATTGGATCGCGATCCACGAAAATCATATCCACGAAACAGATGACCCGGCATAAACGAGACAGATTGAAGTCCTTCCTGAAAATAAACTCCGTAATCCTTCAGACATCGACCGGTAAACCACATGAACTCGTAGCCAATCCTAGCCAGCTCGGGCGGCAAGTTGCCGTGTTTACGAACATATTTTTGCCTGAAGGTTTTGTAGTTAGGGCTTGAAAGGAGCGTGTAAGTCGGTGCGGCCATTGTGATGTGAAGTCGCTCATAAGTTTCAAAGTTTGCGGCAGTATTATTCAACCACGTCTCATTACCGACCACAATCACAGAGTCACCTCGCGTATCAACAGCACTAATCACCTTGGTATAAATCAACGGATCGTCAGAGGCGACATATACGCTACCGATACTATCTACCTTTAGCTTAAATTCAACTGGGTTTTTAAATTCATCATACTCAACGGGTGTAGCAAGTTTAGTAAAGATGTCCGCGCTGTTGTCTTTTGTTACTCTTTCAGCCCAAACAACATTCAACTCCAGTTCTTTGGCCTTCGCTAAAAATGAAGCAGCGGCAACTGAATCTTTTTGCGCTTCCCCGAAGAACACCATGCAGTTTTTGTTAGGAATTCTCCTCGCTATCAATTCCGCTGAACGTTCTCCCATTGTCTCACTGTTAGGTTGAATCAACATAGCGAAAGGATTTTCACCCAAAAAGGAAGTGTTGTTCGACACCGGGCTAATCATGTTGATTTTATTATTGATTGAGAACTCCTGCACTACGGGTGTCTGTCCGGGAAAAAGGGGCCCTACCAAAAGATCAGACGATTTAAGTTCTTCCCAGGTCAGTAACTCTGCAGTGGCGTTCGCACTTCGCTCGGTATCATAGGAACGGAGCTCGATATTAATACCTTGTGCTGCAAGCGTATCCAAAGCGAGTTTCATACCAAGGTATAAATCAAGCACACTTTGATTCACCTTTGTAGCCAGGGTGGGCTCGAGTGTCTTGGCGAGAAACGGAAAAAGAAGAGAAACAATGTATTTGTCTTTATAAACATTTACTGGCTTTAAAGAGGAGGCAAACTCCTGACGGTCAAAACCAAATCGAACAACCAAGGAATCAATCAGACCAAAGTCCTGTTCCAGGAAGGGCTGACGAGAGATAGCCTTGGCCAGCGCCTTGCCCACCACGCGGTCTTCCGGATGCTCCTCCCACATCATTCTAAGTGTTTCTACATCTTCAATCTGATTAAGGTAATGCTCCTTCATCTGCATCACATTCATCTCTGATAAAAGTGTGGGGGTCTCCCGCAACATCTGCATGGCCTGGAAGTATTGACGTTGGTCAAAATAAATCCTGGCCAACCAATAGTTCACTTCCTTCATCTGATCCCAGTTGGGATACAATGACTTGATTTGCAGGAGCATGTCCTTGGCTACAGATCCAAAACCCTGATGATAAGCCGACAATGCATAGAAAAAAGAAGCATGTTCCACATAGGGATTGTCTTTGTCGTAAACAATCAGAGGCTTGAAGGCTTCCATCGCCAGATTGTACTTGCCATCATTAAAGAAATCTTTGGCCGATCGAAATTGCCTTCGGTAATCCTGCGCAGATACCGACAAGGACACTCCCAATAGAACAACAAGTACCTGTAAGAATTTAGGTCCTCTCATGGTTAGCTTATTCCCACTCAATAGTGGCCGGTGGTTTAGAACTAATGTCATAAACCACTCTGTTGACTCCCTTAATATTATTTATAATAGTTGAAGAAATTTCACTTAAGAAGTCATAAGGCAAATGAGACCAGTCAGCAGTCATGCCATCTACACTCACCACTGCCCTTAGCGCCACCACACTTTCATAAGTCCTCTCATCTCCCATCACGCCCACAGACTGCACGGGCAGCAACATCGCTCCCGCCTGCCACACACTGTCATAGAGCTTGTGTTCGCGTAGGCCATTGATAAAAATATGATCCACTTCCTGCAGAATTCGGACTTTCTCCGGAGTAATATCACTCAATATCCTAATTCCAAGACCAGGGCCCGGAAACGGATGCCTTCCTAAAATCGTGGGATCTATCTCCAGCGTCTTACCCACTAGTCGCACCTCGTCTTTAAACAACGTATTGAGGGGTTCAACCACTTTCAATTTCATTTTTGCAGGAAGCCCACCTACGTTATGATGAGACTTGATGGTTACAGAGGGGCCTTTTACAGAAACTGATTCGATTACGTCC
The DNA here is from genome assembly GCA_035344095.1 of Cyclobacteriaceae bacterium. GTDB lineage: Bacteria > Bacteroidota > Bacteroidia > Cytophagales > Cyclobacteriaceae > ELB16-189. Next base: position 6,777 of record DAORAG010000052.1, read on the forward strand.
GGATATATAGTGCCCTGGCCCAGCCACTTTACGTCACTGATACGATGGGCCTCCTCATCAAACACATCGATAAATGTTTTTCCGATCGCTTTTCGCTTGGCTTCAGGATCAGTAAGTCCTTTCAGCGCAATGTAGAATTTATCTTTTGCGTCAACTCCTTTGATGTTCAACCCCATGTGTCTGTAAGAGTCGAGCACCTGTTCAAACTCATTTTTTCGGAGCAGGCCGTTGTCAACGAAAATGCAATACAGATTTTTGCCTATCGCTTTATGAATGAGCGTGGCGGCTACAGTAGAATCCACTCCTCCCGACAACGCCATCACCACCTTGTCGTTTCCTAATTTCTCTTGAAGATCAGCGACAGTCGCTTCAACAAACTGATCGGGCGTCCAATCCTGAGCACAGCCGCAAATATGCACCACGAAATTCCGAAGCAGATTTTTACCCTCAAGTGTATGGGTTACTTCAGGATGAAACTGAATTGCAAAATGATTTTTTTCCTTGTGCGCAAATGCAGCCACCTTTACGGTGGGTGTACTTGCAATCACTTCATACTCCTCTGGAAGTGTTGCGATCGTATCTGAGTGCGACATCCATACCTGCGAATCCAGCGAAATCTCCTTGAGCAACTCGTTATGGTGATCAACAGCCGTCAGTTTTGCGCGTCCATATTCACGGATTTTTGAAGGCTGAACCTCACCTCCATTTTTATGAGCCATAAGCTGGGCTCCATAGCACACACCCAACACCGGGACAGAACCAAATGCTGAAAGATCAACATCGGGCGAACCATTGTCGCGGACCGAGCAAGGACTTCCGGAGAGAATAATACCCTTGATGTCATTGGTTAAGGGCGGCACATGGTTAAAGGGGTGGATTTCACAATACACATTTAGTTCACGTACTCGCCTGGCTATCAACTGAGTATACTGAGAACCAAAGTCTAAAATCAAGATTTGCTCCGGCATGGTGCAAAAATAACCCGATCCCGGCACAGAACAAGCAGGCCGAAACTAACTATTGAAACGTAGCGCTACCAATCCAGTATTACGAAACCAACCTGTAGGCCGATGACGCTGAGCGAGCCCAACGCCAATTCCTCACTTTTTGCAGAAGAATAATCGTAGTGCAAGGCCGCTTGAAACGCCCACGAGGAATTTTCACGCAGGCGATAAAACATACCGACTTGAGGACGAATCAATACACCCCAACTATCTGACTGGCTGGAATACACATTATAGTATTGATGAAAGCGCAGAAACGAGGCACCGACACCAAGCCCCGCATAGGGCATTAGCTTCTTCTCAGTAGTTAGAAAATAGTCGAATGTGAGCGTTGCACCGTAATTGTAAGTGTAGTTAAACAAATCAGTTGTGATTGCACTCGATCCACTGGTGTACGTTTGTCTGGGTTTGTGCTCAGTAAGAGTTGAGTTTGTAAGATCCAATCCACCAAACAATTTCTCACTAATCATTTCGCGGTACATAAATCGAAAACCTCGCGCACTGATATTGTCGACATACTCCGTGTTGGACAAGGGAGTGGTTACGTCAAGGGAGAAACCATAGATTTTATCAAAATATTGGCCAAAGGCCACGTTGCTAAAACCAATCAGAAATATGGTAGCCAGAATCCTCATACTACTTACCGATTACTGATGTTTGGGCGAAAGCCTGATCAACGGCCTCTACCGACTTATTCAAAGGATCCGGAGAGGCAATGATATCTCCTATATAACAGGTCCAAATCACCCTGAATTTATTTTGGGAAGTCTTTTGATTCAGGTCAACCAACTGTATGATCAAAATACCTGAATTGGATGCATAGGTATTGACAACGGGAAAATAATAACCATAGTAGGGTGAGTAGTAACCGCCATAATAATTGGGGTAGTTAATGGTCTGAAAAACATTAAAGTTATTGACCACGAAAGCTGTAAGTCCGAGATCGGGGTTCTGATTCTTCTCAACCCAGGAATAACCACGACTATCCATATTTGACTTCAGTCGCTGCGTTACCATCTCAGAGTACTCGCCTAATAGAAGCGTGTCGTTTACGCTATTGGAAATTAACCCCAGGGTATCAAGCGGTATTGAATAGGTGTTGTAATTCTTGAAGTTGATGGTTTCATCATAAGCAGTTTGAACCACAAGGTTTTGACTAAGCTCCTCCGCACTGGGTGATGGTTCACAGCCAACAAATAACAGTGACACGCCAGCCAACAAAAAATAAACTACACGCATGAATAAATAACGACTAGACCTGTTCATTATTATCAAAGTGATAGACACATCACTAAAACGAAATCCGGCAGCTTAAAGTTTGCTTACTTGCTTAATGTGTAGCAGCGCTCCTTCAGATAACCACCCGCATCATCTTCACCGCTATAAAAAGCTTTCGCCAAAAAGCGGCACCCCTCTTCCAATCGATCCAACTCAACCAACGCCACTCCTTTGTAGAACTGAGCGTTCACATTTTCTGGATCAAGTTTCAACGCCACGTCCAGATATTTCAATGCGCGCTCATGATCCGCCTCCTGCAGGCTGAAGCTGCCACCATATAAATAGGCAGGTAAATAAGTTGGTTCAAGTTCTATGGCCTTATTTAAAGAAATAAACGCACTATCAGTTTGTTGTAGATTATAGTACGCAAAACCAAGATACATCTCCACCTCCGGATCATCCTGAATCGCCCTAACGTATTTTAGGTCCTCTTTTACTTTGTCGTATTCACCTTCCTGCAGATATACCCCAGAGCGCCATTTTATCAGCCCCGGATCGCCAGGTTGGATTGCCAAGGCATTGTCCAACGCCTTCAATTGGTTTTCTGCATCATCCATATCACGATAGATAAATGCTTTTAGAAGATGAGCCTGATACAGACTGGGGTATTCCTTCATGAAGGTAGCAAGGTCTTCCAGCGCATGATCAAATTGTTCGGTAGAATAAAAGCACACTGCCCGCTTGTAAAGCGAACCGTAAGATGACCTATCCTTTAACTTTGAACTCTTAATTGCTTTTGAATACAACTTGATGGCTCCCTCAAAGTCCTGGCGGTTCATCAGGGTATCTGCTTCCACTTCGTATTTTTTCCATTTGGCCTCCTGAGCAAATGATGCCAGTGTGACCATGGTAAAAAGAAATGGAAAGCATAACTTAAACATTGGCGGCCATTTTGTTTCGCTCTCGTTTTCTATCGTTCTCGTTGAGATATATTTTTCTTAAACGAATCGACTTTGGCGTCACCTCAACGTACTCATCTGATTGGATATATTCAAGTGCTTCTTCAAGAGAAAACTTAATAGCGGGGGCGATCTTCATCTTTTCATCAGATCCGGATGCACGTACGTTGCTAAGTTTTTTTGTCTTGGTGACATTCACTACCAGATCACCACTGCGGCTATGTTCGCCAATTACCTGCCCTTCGTATACAGGATCGTTTGGATCGATAAAAAACTTACCACGATCCTGAAGGTTGTGCAAGCTGTAAGGTATTGCTTCACCTTGTTCCATACTGATCAAAGAACCATTTATCCTGCCAGGAATTGCTCCCTTGTATGGTTGGTATTCTTTGAAGCGGTGTGTTACCACAGCCTCACCAGCTGTTACGTTGAGCAGATAACTTCTCAATCCAATGATACCGCGTGATGGCATCACAAACTTCAAGATCATCCGATCAGCCTTGGGTTCCATATTTATCATCTCCCCCTTGCGCATCGACACTACCTCGATTGCTTTTCCGGAAACATCCTCCGGCAAGTCGATCGTCAGCTCCTCCATCGGCTCGCATTTCACTCCATCGATCTCTCTGTAGATTACCTGTGGCTGACCAATTTGCAATTCATACCCTTCCCTGCGCATTGTCTCAATCAAAACCGACAAGTGCAATACACCACGACCAAAAACGATGAAACTATCTGCAGAGCCCGTTTCGCCCAAACGCATAGCCAGGTTCTTCTCCAGCTCCTTATCCAGCCTTTCTTTGATGTGACGAGAGGTGACAAACTTTCCCTCTTTACCATAGAACGGAGAGTTGTTGATCGTGAAAAGCATACTCATAGTAGGCTCATCAATGGCAAGACTCTTCAATGCCTCTGGCTTGTCGATGTCTGCTACTGTATCTCCGATCTCAAAGCCTTCCAATCCGACAATAGCAGCAATCTCACCGGCTTTCACCACATCCACTTTCATTTTCTCAAAGCCCTCAAACGTATAGAGTTCCTTGATCCTGGTTTTTGCAATCGACTGGCCATCCCTTTTTACTAAGGCAACTTGCTGACCTGGCTTCAACTCACCACGGTGCACCCTTCCAATTGCCACACGGCCGATATATGATGAGTACTCCAATGACGTGATCATCATTTGTGTTGAGCCTTGCTCAATTTTAGGCGCAGGGATGTGCTCGATAATACCATCCAAAAGCGCAGTAATATCTGTAGTTGGTTGTTTCCAATCAGAACTCATCCATCCCTGCTTCGCAGAACCATAAAAAGTAGGGAAATCGAGTTGGTTCTCTGTTGCGTCAAGCGCAAACATCAGATCAAATACCGCCTCGTGAACCTCGTCTGGTGTGCAGTTTTTCTTATCCACCTTATTTACTACAACGATAGGTTTCAATCCCAACTCCAAAGCTTTCTGCAATACAAATCGCGTTTGCGGCATAGGGCCTTCAAAGGCATCGACCAGCAGTAAACAGCCATCGGCCATGTTAAGCACGCGTTCTACTTCGCCACCAAAGTCGCTGTGACCAGGTGTATCAATCACATTGATTTTATAATCCTTGTAACGTACAGAAACGTTTTTAGCCAAGATAGTAATACCCCTCTCACGTTCGAGGTCGTTGCTATCCATGATCAATTCTCCCGGGTTCTCATGGTCTTTAAAAAGGTGTCCAGCATGCAAAAGTTTATCCACCAGCGTTGTTTTCCCGTGGTCAACGTGGGCAATAATGGCGATGTTTCTAATCTTATTTACGTCCATAAAAACGCGTAATTCTATGCTAAAGTCAGTTTTGAGGCCGCAAAGATAGGGTTAATTTAATGATTAGTCAGGCCACCCTAGAATTTAACTTCTGAACCTCAAAAAGGTTCCCATGGGCAAGTGCATCTGGGATGCAGATTTAAGACAAAATTCTCCACATTCAGGTTCTACATTAC
>DAORAG010000053.1:0-11896 GCA_035344095.1 Cyclobacteriaceae bacterium
CACCTGGCCTTCGATGATGAGATTGCGCATACCGATTTCGAAGAACAAGTCCGCAATGGCCCCGAGATCATTTGAAAGTTGATCTTTATTCTGCTCATTTGTTTTTAGTATCACCTCGCGCATCTTTAGGAATTCCTGCCAGCTCCCGAGTTTCTTATTGTCGCGAAACAAGTAGTTGAATCCATTTACAATCGCTGTGTTGAAGGGCGGCACCAAAGTAGGATGCAGGAAATAAAGGATATTTGCCACGGCAGGGCCGAGCCCCTTTATCTTAAGTGCATCCAGTTTGACTATCTCACGAAGAATTTGCTCTTCCTTGTTGGCCTGGAAGCAGTTTTCCAAAAATTGACCAAATGCACGTTTATTGGATTGATTCTCGTAAATATCCGGTATGCGCATTTTTGGCTTCCAGTAGAAGGGGTGTGCCGCACCTTCAAACACTTGTTTTTGTTCCGTGATGGCCGTGAGCACAACTTCCAGGGAAGAGCCCTTGAAATCGTTAGGGAATTTGTCGGCCTTTATCTCATCGATCACTTGTAGCACACCGCGCCTTATGGCCCTGAACGCTTTCAGCCGTTCCTCGCTTCCAATGAACCATGTGTTATAAACAGAAGCAGGGTCATGTTTATACATGCTGATGATGCGGTTGATTTCGTCCATTGTATGTTAATTATTTAAGCCGTTTCCATATCTCTGAATCACCTAACCAGCGGAACGCCTTATACCCGGTCACCTTCAATGTTTCCGAATCCACCAGCACGAGAAATCCCGATGCCTTATGACCATGCCTCGGGTCGTAGACTATCCCTTTGTTCCACTCCTTTTCTTTGGCATCATACACGAAGTCAGTGAGTATTAGGGTTTCGATCTTTGTGGATTCCTTAGGGTCTTTAACTCTTGTGATCTTTGCATAATACTTTCCTTTTTCGGAATAGATCCAAACTTGCGCTTCATTGTTTTCGGTTGTCCAATTGCTGAGAATCGCATCTGCTTGAGGATTCTGAGGATATGACACAGCACTGTTGAGAATCAGAAATAGTATAAGTGTTTTTGCTTTCATCATAAATCGATTTGATTCCTAAACAACTTCATAGTTGAGCATCATGCCATCATCTTCATGCTCCAGGTTGTGGCAGTGAAATACGAACACTCCTTTCTCTTGCGGGAAAGTCATAATCACCTGTACTTTTTCGCGAGCCATTACTAACACCGTGTCTTTCCAACCTTTCTCAGTCGGCTGCAGAGCGTTTCTTCCTCCGGTTCTTGATAGTACCTGAAACTGAACTCCATGAATGTGCATAGGATGAATTTCATCACCCTGCGTATTGTCAAACTCCCAAATCTCGGTGGCCCCAGCATTAACGGTCTCATCGACTCGGTTCAGGTCATACACTTTGCCATTGATAGTGTGCATACCGCTGCCCATGTTTCCCCCCATATTGCCGTTCATGCCATCCATCATGCCCTGGATTTTCATAAGGCGTGTCTTTGAAGCAGAACCTGGCAGGATAGGCTGAATAACGGAGAGCTGTGAAGGGAGGGTAAAGGTGTCGGCTACCTGTTGGTCAACGACAAACTTTGTGATCTTGAATTCCTGTTGACCCTGCGAACCACCATTAAAGGTCTTGTTTATCAAGTAAATCTCTTTACCGGAAGCAAGACCTTTGAAGGTTACCAAAATATCAGCACGTTCTCCGGGACCTAATAGTAAAGAGTTGACCGACTGGGGTTGTGCCAGTAAACCTCCATCCGAGCCGATTATTTCAAATGGAAGATTGTCGCTAAAGGCGATGTTATACACCCGTGCAGTAGAACCATTTAATAGGCGCAGACGGTAATAACGTGTGGCCACATTGTGACGAGGAGCGTAGGTTCCGTTTACCAACACATATTCTCCTGTATAACCAGTCATAATTTCGTTCATTGAAGGAGAATAATTCAATTGGCCGTTTTCTATTCGCTTGTCCTGAATAACCAGTAGGAGTTCCTGATCGCCTCCAGGGAGGTTGAGCGCTTGTTCTTCAGCATCATTTACAATGAAGAAGCCTGCCAAACCCATAAAAACCTGTCTTGCGGTTTTGCCATGTGGATGAGGGTGATACCAATACGTCCCTGCCCTCTGATTAATGGGCAGGGTGATACCAAGAATTCCACCACTATTCACAACATTTTTAGGATGACCATCAACGATGGCAGGAACCAATAATCCGTGCCAGTGAATGTTGGTCTCTTCTGATAGTTGATTTTGAAATTGAATGGACAGAGCGGCACCATCATCAACTCTGATCGTTGGCCCCAGGATAGAATTTCCATATCCTAATACGGAAGTAGTCTGCGTGCCCAATATTATGTGCGTGTTTCCTCTGGTTGTCATTGAAAAATCACCGCTCGCCAACTCCGGAAAATTGAGCGGAGTTGTAAATGCTCCTTCCCGGACCGGGACAGCATCCGAACCCATGTTCATGTCCATGCCCATATTGTCCGAGCAAGCCTGTAAAACTGGCAATGCAGCCAGCGAGGCAACCGCAGCTCCTGACACTTGAATAAAATCTCTTCTTTTCATAAATAAAATAGATTACGGTTTTCTTGAAGAGTTATGCATATTGATAATTTTCCAAGTCCCGCTTTCCTTTTTTAATAGGGAGGTGGCAACTCCCTTGCGTTTGATCTCCGAATTATCTTTCTTCAAAATGATGGTGTAATTGTAGGTTTCCACCGCAAAGGCGTAAGTGCCCATGATGGTCACATCCACTACGTAATTCTCGAATTTGAACGACTTGAAATCTCCCAGTTCCGGGCCGATGTGGTGCGCGAGGTAATCCTGGTACGTCCCCTCTACTTTACCGGACTCGATCACCATCGACTTTTCAGTGAATAATTTCCCGGTACCGCTAACGTCCAGGCTTTCAAGTGATTTTTTATAAGCATCAAGGGTTTTGATTACCGCATCTTTTTCGCTATGTCCTGTTTGGGCAAATGTGTTAGCCTGGGCAAGGAACAAGATTATTAACATTGAGTATCGGACGACTGTCATTTTCATATCGAGTTCTTTTTATGTGTTAAAATGGTATAAGGAATTTTCATACGACTTGAATAACAGTCGTATGTCTTTTAACTTGACATGGGCAAGTTAAGTGGATAGCACTCACATGATATCATTAACAGGATTACCATAGCACATCAACTGGTGACGTGACTTAGCATCAGATCTTTAAACCTGAAGCCTGCTCCAAATAAATGAGAAGCACTATCCTTTGGAGAACAAAGGCGGAGCCCTTAGGGGTCGGGATGCAGCGAGATAAATGTCACTAAGCGGTGCCCTGATAGGAACATGGAAGACCGTCCGGGAGAAGTTGGTTTCAAGCAACCGGACGTTTACTATCAGCGCAGCGGAGAGGTGTTTGATCCTGGCATACGCAGCTTTCTTAATGGTAAAGGTTTTTATTGAAACGTCTGCGTTAGCAAAATGCGTGACAATCAGCAGTGATCCATCGTGTTCCTCGTTATCCTGGTCATCGTTTTCATTGTGACCATGCTCATGTTCATGCCCACTATGCGCGTGTGCAACCTTGAAGTCGTCAAATGATTCATAATGGCCGTGAGGGATCACGCTGTGCATAAGCCAAAGAGCATATGCACCCATAATAAGAAAAATCACAAATGACCTTAATACCTTCACGCTGACTTGTCTACTTCGAAATCTAAGAAATTATTTTACTAAAAGGAAGCCCACTCGTTCGAAAGGGCTTCCCTTTACTTTGACTCTCAATGAATCATCTCTTTTACGCTACCGCATTTCAGCATCTTATCACCGAAGTACGGGTTCTTGATTTCTTTTTCGTTGGAAAGCCAATACGCACCTTGATTGTTATTTGCCATGGGACAATATTCCAGATAGAGCATGCCCGTGGAAAGTTTTCCGTTCTTGACTAACATCGTCATCATGTCGCTTACTCCGGCAAAGGCTTTTCGCTGACCATCAAGATTGGTAGCGGCTGTAAGCTTCGGTACTTCGTCTGCCACCATTTTACCATCCTTTACATCTGCTAAGGATTTTTGTAGTTCAGCTGCTGCTTTCATTGCATCTTCCTGGTTGGATGCCACGAGGGCATCTTTCAAATGCAGGTAGTGTGTGTAGGCCGTGCCTAATTTCGCATCCTTGAACATAACCATGCTCTGGTCCATTTTCTTTTGATCACCATGCCCGGCATGATCGTGCTGGGCATACGCGCTCCAACCTGCAAGGGTTAGACATAACATCATCATTTTGGTTTTCATAATTATCTATTTAAGGTTTAACATATAATTGTGTTCTAGAAGTTCTTTCAACTTACTGTCAAGCTCACCGTTTTCATTGTGTGATATTGCCATGGGCTATAAAATCGTTTTGCCTTTTTTCGAACCCTTGAATAATCGAACAGTTCCAACAAGTGTCTTGAAAACAGCTTTTTCTTCTACTTCTAAAAAGTCAGATTGTATCATGGCCTTTGGAAGGATGTTTGTCACACTATCATTCGTTGTTTCAAAACCATCCAGAAGTTGGACGCTATAGAATCCCAATCGTTGGAGCAATCCCGCAGGTTTGCCGAAATCGGCTATATGGAATTCACCACCCGGCTTGAGAACCCTGCTAATTTCATTTAGTGCTAGATATTTGTTAGCCAGTGTCAAATGATGAAACACCAGGCTAGACATCACCCGGTCGAAATAGTTGTCTGGGTAAGGAAGTTTTGTGCCGTCATAACTTTGTATGAAAACTGGCTTCTTTGCTTTCGACATTTTCTCACTTGCTATTTCCAGAATTTTTTCGTCCACATCCACACCATAGTATTCAGCTTCCGGATACATGTCCACAGCCATCAGTGACAAGGTCATTGATCCACATCCGAAGTCGAGGACTCGGTACCCATGTTCAATCCTCATTTTGTCGATGAGTGCCGCTTTAAACTTTCGTTCAGGCATCGTCAACTGAAGAATCGGGTCATAGAATTTCGTGAGCCAATCGTATTTTAGCGCGGGTATAAAGTCAGATTTTCTACTCATATCAATTTACTTTAATGTTTCTTTTGTCTCTCCACATCGCAGCATCTGTTCCCCAAAATATGGGTTGCTGATTGTCTCGTTCAAGCTGATCCAGTAAGCGCCCTTGTTCTCAAATGCCATCGGGCAAAATTGATAGTATGCTTTTATCTTGTCTACCCGGAAGGTTTTAAAGGAAGAATAAATCGTTTCAGAAAGCTGAGAGAATGACGCGCGCTGAATTTCAAGGTTGTTGGATGCTTGAATTAACTTCAACAAATTTTCAGTGCGCTTTAACATATCCATCCATCTATTATGAGCACCATCTTTAAGCAGGTTCATATCGATGGTTTTCAGCACCTCACCAACTTGAAGAGCAGCGACTGAAGCCGAGCGGGAATCCGATGAGACCAATGCGTCCTTGAGCTGCAAGTAAGGCAGGAGTATACCACGGAGTTGGTTAACAAACTTCGGGTCAACAACCAGCATTTCTCCAACATTTGTTTCCGACACCAGCTTTTCTGCCTTTGGTAGTGCGTGTTGGTGACCGACCATTGGGTTCAAGCCCTTCTTCAAAATGATTTCACTATAGAGCAAGTAGGCGCCTGATACCACAACCGAATCACCTTCATTAATACCTTCGATGATTTCGACTTGAGAAAAATTCTCAAGACCGGTTTTTACCATAGCGGGTGCGAATTTCCCTTCTCCGGTTTTAAGGTATACGTGCCCTCCCGATTCTTCGCGTATTACAGCATCCGTTGGCAGGGTTAAGGCCTTTCTTCGCGAGTGTTCTAATACAATTTCAGCATGCATGCCCGGTACCCAACGATGATCTGTATTTTCCAATGCTGATCTCAGTATGAAAATCTGACTGCCTTGTCGATATTCAGGTGATAGGAATATCACTTTTCCCGGCAATGAAAAGTCGGTTGTTTGCCGCAGTAGGATTGTCAATGTGTCACCAAGTTTTATAAGTGATGCCTCATGTGGATACAGCTCTGCCTCCACCCATAGTTTGTCCAGCTTTTCCAAACGGAACACCGGTGTGCCTTCGTCCACGTATTGCCCTTCTGTTACGGATATTTCGGTGATAGTACCGGAGGCGGGCGCGACAATGGGTATCCGTGGGTTGATGTCACGCGGGGTCTTCAGAACTTCAATTTGCTTTTCCGTCATACCATATAGCCAGAGTTTCTTCCTGGCTGCCTGGAGGTAAGACTCGTATCGTTTGCTATCACTCGTAGTAACTTGTTCGAGCGCGAGCAGGTACTCTTGTTGATAGGTTAGAAGCTGTTCACTGTACAGTTCGTAAATTACCTCACCTTGGTTAATGGTGACGCCTGTTTCCTTGTAGTGAAGTTTGTCAATTCTGCCGGGAATTCGAGTTGTAACCAGTTGAGTACGGGTTTCATCCGCTTTTATCGTGGCATTAAGCCAGATGACACTTCCAATCTCCTCGGTTCTTGCCGGTTGCACGGTGATATTAGCCAATTCGATTTGACTATTGCTGAGTGTGACTACTGCCTCTATGCGATCATTACCTACCGGTACCAGATCCATTCCACAAATAGGGCAGGTGCCCGGTTTGTCCTGAATAATCTGTGGATGCATCGGGCAGGTATAGTTTTGTTGGCTTTCAGAAGTAGCCCCTTTGTCGCCCTTGCAGGAAGACAGCATCGCCATTGCCAACACAGCCATTAGAAAAGAAAGGGTTACACGCATATCAGGGTTTGATTATTTTAATGAAACTTTCGCTGTCCACGAGGTACTGGGCATTGATAGCAATTTCAGAATCCTGCTGAAGTCCATCCAATATTTCCAGGTGATTCCCGGATTCCAAACCGGTCTTAACCATTCGCATCGTGAATGTTCCGTTATTCTTTATAAACACCACACGCTGTACGCCCAGGTCCAACACAGCCGACCGCGGGACAAACAATGCTTCTGCATTTTTTGTCAATTTGCCCTTTACTAATTGACCTACACGCAAATTGTCACCCTGGTTTACCAAATACGAACGTACAAGGAGGAACTCACTGCCGCTGCTGAAGAACGGTTGGATAAAATCAACATGCATATCAACTGGCTTGTGGCTGCCCGCGATAGTCAATTCTACGACATCACCTTTGTTAATGAGTGCTTTTTGGTAGGCCGGGAAGTAAAGCTCTGCCCATAACCTAGTGTCATCGATGATATTGAACAGACTTTCACCGGTGTTTACGTACATTCCTTCGCGCACCTTAAAGGGATCGTTGGTTTTCGTAGAGCTGCCTTTTCCCATCACTGGACCAGCGGTTTCTATCCCCGAAGAGGCGCCTTGCATTCCACCACCGCTGCCCATCGATGGAACGGCACTGGTTTTTGACCACAATATTGCCCCACCACTCGCTGACTCCACAATGTAACCTGAATGCTGGCTGTAAACCGGGAATGCATAAGTTTCCTTTCGGTTGTCTATAATTTTAGCTACTTGCAAATCGTTAAGACCCAGTAACGTTAATTTTTCTTTAGCACCCATTACGCCTACACTATCCATGTGTTGAATGGCGAACAACAGTTCACGCTGCGCGGTGAGCAACTCGGGGCTGTAAATTTCCATTATGGGTTGACCTTGGGCCACAAACTGATAATTGTATTTGAGGTACAACTTCTCGATACGGCCGCCAAAACGAACGGGCACTGAAAAGGTTCTGCGCGTATCGTAGTTGATAATACCGGAGCCTGAGATTACAGTGGGCAGCGTTTTATGTTCGGCCCGCACCGTTTGGATGTTGGTAACAACCGATTCATTTGGTGGCTTAGTCAAATGTTTCACCTCATCGCCCAAGGCCACGTCATCTATATTGGTCACTCGTTTAACGAGTTCCATTGCACAAATTGGGCATGTTCCCGGCTTATCCTGAACCACCTGCGGATGCATCGGGCATGTGTACTGGTCCGCGGCTGCCGTCTCACGATCGGAACGGTTGCACCCGTTCAACGACCATGCAAGAAACAGAAGCGTTATCAGGCTATTCGTTTTCCAATAATTTTTCATAGGTGACAATCATTTCATAAAACCTTGTCAGCGTGTTGAGGTATTGTAGTTGTGCCATCAGCAAAGCTTCATATGCATCGATTACAATAGGCAACTCTTCCCTGTTTTCTTCATATGCCAACATAAGCGTTTCATAGTTTCTGTTCAGTGAGGGGATAATTCTCTTCTCGTAATTGGAAACTTGCTGCCTGAGTGTTTGAATTTCATTCACCATTCCGTCTGTCATTCCCTCCAATTCATTCAAGATAGACTCGCGTTCGCTTTTCATCGCCCGGATCTGGTTTTCCATTCCTGAAATGTTTGATCTGTACATCTTGGACGACCAGGGTGCAATGGGGATCGTTATCATTCCCAGTAACATATACTGGCTGGGCATACCTTTCGCCACGGGCACCATGTGGTTGTATCCTAAAGTAAAATCGGGTTTCAGCTGTTTCCTTTCCAATGTTTGAGACAGCCTCATGGACTGGATATTCCTGTCAATGCGGTTGATATCACTTCTATTCTGGGCAAAAAGCGTTGTGTCTACATGGACAGGAATAAAATCTCCGTAACGATTGGTCGTATCAATGGCAAATCGAATTTCCTTGGGCAGATTCATTAGCTGGTTAAGCACAATATTTTTTTGAATGATCGAATTCTCATTCATCAGCAACATGTTTTCAACTTCTGATAATCTTCCCTCTGCCTTATAAATATTCCCAAACTTTGTCTGGTTATAGGGATAACGAACTCTGGTGATTTTGAGCACCAATTGGATAATTTCTCTATTATCCAAAAGGATGGACTTCTCTTTTTCCAAAACAAGCCATTGGTAGTACGCTGTTTTCGCCTGGGCCCGCAGTTCGTTGAATGTAAATTGTTCACCCGCCTGTTCTATGGCCGCCTTTGAATCGAGGTATGCCTGATTGGCCCGCAACTTAGCCGGGTTGGTGAAGCGTTGTTGCACGGAAATCATCACCTGACCTTTATCGCGATCTTCTGTGACATTACTTCCTGGGTAGGGAAACATCCAAGGGCCACCACCTACTTCAGGCGCCATGAGTGCCTTGGCACCCTTGGCAAACTCATTCATGGCATAGATTCGATGCCTAAAGTCTGCTAACATCGGGTTCCGTTCCCGAATTGTAGCCAGCACGCTATCGAGTGATATGACCTGCGCCTGCAAGAAGCCCAGTTTGATCCAGCACAGCACCACCAACGCTGCCTTAATGCTTGATCTGATGTATTTCAAGTTTTCCGAATTTTCTGAGTTCATATTCTTTCGTCATCAAAAAAATTAAAGGAGTAACCAATAAAATGTGTGTGGAGGAGGTCAACACCCCACCGATCATGGGTAACACAATAGGCTTCATCACGTCAGTACCCACACCGGTAGCCCATAGTACGGGCACCAATCCAAACAAGGCGACTGATACAGTCATCAATTTGGGACGAAGCCGCTTGGCGGCCCCGGCAATTACAAATTCCTTTAGTTCTTCACGTGAGATTGTTTCGCTTGAATTGCCCCGTAACTCTGCAAGTTGCCGCATCGCATCATTCAGGTAAATTACCATGACAACACCGGTTTCCACCGCGATGCCGAATAAGGCGATGAACCCCACTGCCACCGCCACTGAAAGATGCACACCGTAGAAATAGATCATGTAGGCGCCACCAATCAGCGCGAAGGGCACGGTGATGAGACTAAAGAATGCCTCGCGTACCGAGTGAAAAGCAAAGTAGAGAGAAAGGAAAATGATAATCAGCACCACGGGAGCAATTAGCGTTAGCGTTTGTTTACTTCTGATAAGATTCTCATACTGGCCGCTCCACTCGATGTAGTATCCATTAGGTAGTTTTGATAAATCGCTATTGAGTTTTTCGACCGCCTCTTGCACGGTGCTACCCAGGTCGCGGTCACGAACGTTAAAAAGCACCGCTCCACGAAGCATTGCATTTTCGGAATTGATCATGGGAGGGCCATCTTCAAACCTGATGTCAGCCACTTCAGAAAGGGGTATCGTGCCGAGAGCCGGAGTTTGTATGGGAATGCGCTTTAACTGATCGATGCTGTTCCGGTAATCCTGCGCCAGGCGTACGTTGATGGTGAAACGTTGCCGACCCTCAATGGTGCGGGTAATTGGTGTTCCACCGATTGCTGTTTCCACCATCATGTTCACATCATCAATGCTGAGCCCGTATCGGCCAATCTGATCGCGCTTAGTGTCGATCACGAGGTATTTTCCTCCTGTTATTGGTTCAACATACAAGTCCTTTATACCGGGGATGCCCTCCAAAGCCACCTTCACTTTTTCTGATACCGCATAGATCGTGTCCAGGTTCTGCCCATATACCTTAACACCAACATCAGTTCGAATTCCAGTTGCCAGCATATTGATGCGATTGATGATGGGCTGTGTCCAACCATTCACCACACCAGGAATTTGCAGCTTGGCATCCAGCTCATTGACAATATCTTTTTTGGTTATACCTGGTCGCCATTCACTTTTAGGTTTTAACATGATGATAGTCTCAATCATGCTAATTGGCGAGTTGTCGGTGGCGGTGTTGGCACGGCCCGCCTTCCCAAGCACCTTATCTACTTCGGGCACAGAATGAATAATCTTGTCCTGAACTTGAAGGATTCGTTTTGCTTCGGAATTGGAAATATCAGGTAGGGTTACCGGCATAAATAAGATTGACTGTTCGTCCAGCGGGGGCATGAATTCAGAGCCAAGGCTTATGATGAGGGGGACGGAGACAATCAGTGCAGCCACATTGATGCCGATAGTTGTCTTTCTCCATTTTATGCACCACCTAATCACAGGTTCATAGAAACGTTCCAGTACTCTGTTAACCGGATTGGAATGATCATCTTTAAATTTCCCTTTCATGAAAAAGGAGATAAGGACGGGTGCCAGCGTTATCACAAGCAACGCATCCACCAGCATGATAAAAGTTTTGGTGTACGCGAGCGGATGGAACAATTTTCCTTCCTGTCCAGTGAGCATAAACACCGGCAAAAAGGAGGTAATGATAATTATCGTTGAAAAGAAAACCCCTCTGGAAACTTGCTTACTGGATTTCTCAATGATGGCAATGCGTTCCTCCTCAGTGATCCAGGCTTCTTCCTTTTTGCGTAAAAATATTTTGAAAAATTTCATAATCGAGGTGGATTAAACGTTACCGGATTTTTTTGCCATTACCTCCATGTAGCGCTGGCTGAGGTGCTTGTATGCATTTTCAGACATGATGATGCCATTATCGACAATTACTCCGATGGCAAGCGCAATACCCGTAAGTGACATGATGTTGGACGAAATATTAAATAAGTTTAGCAGGATAAATGCAGTCGCTAAGGTGATGGGAATTTGAATGATGATGCTGAGCGCGCTCCTCCAGTGAAACAAGAAAATAATTACAACCAGTGACACTACGATCATTTCTTCAATGAGCGTTTTCTTAATCGAGGAGATGGATTCCTCAATCAGTTCGCTGCGGTCGTAGGCGAGGTTAAATTTCATTCCTTCTGGAAAGCCTTTGGCAACCTCTTCCATCTTTTTCTTCACCCTTCCAATTACCTCATCGGCATTCTCTTCATATCTCATCACCACAATGCCCCCAACCGCTTCCCCTTCGCCACTCACATCAAAAATGCCAAGGCGCAACTGACCGGTCATTTGCACTGTGCTCACATCCTTGACAGTAACAGGAATGGAGTTGACTGTTTTAAGTGGAATGCTTTCGATCTGTTCAATGCTTTGGATGTATCCTGTTGTTTTTATAACGTAACCGATATCATTCACTTCGAACTTTCTACCGCCCGCTTCATTATTGTTGCTGCGTACGGCTTTT